>NZ_AP029177.1:0-62183 GCF_055397015.1 Bdellovibrio sp. HAGR004
ATAAAGAAAATCGATAAGAAAAAAATAGAAGTCCAATTTCAATTTAACTCAAACTCTTGTCAGACATCTTATCGTGTAGATTTTGAAAATTCTGAAATTGGGTTTGGAGATATTGTTAGTACCAATATTTCTCGGCACTATGGTGGCCTTTCTGGAGGCGGCTTTGGAGGTGGAAATTGGCTGCACTTTCCAGAGAGAATGTTTCAGCAAATTGTTGACCTTATTTTACAAAAACCGACTGTCGATAATGTTAAAATTTTAGGAGTTTTAACGGGATAGAAAGAAATTTTGTTACAAAAAAAAGACTCACCCTTGTGACACTTGAATTACAGTTCAAGCATCGGATGAGCCAGCCTCCAGGCTTTCTATAAGCTACACGCTGGTTTCCCTGTTTTCAAGGGTGAGTTGTATAACGATTCATTTTTAACATTTTTTTTCAAGGGCAATTCTGCCTTTGAGGGGGACTTTTGCGTGAAATTCATAGCAACAACGCTTTTTGCTGCCTTATTACTGCTTGGCTGCGACCAGTTAGAAATTAAAGACACTAAAGAATCCGTTCAGACAGCAACGGAACAAACGTCTGATGGACCTGTTGGTGAAAAAGGAACTCCTCCTCAAGAAAAACCTGAAGATATAAAACGAATTGAATCCTCAGAACTTGAGTCTGAAATTAAGGTCAACGTCAAAGGGGCCGATCCAGAAAAGTACGCAATCCAATTCTCGTGGCCCTACTTGGTTGATGGGAAAGTGCTTCGGATCAGGTTAGGGTCAGTGCTTGCTGAGGTTCTACCAAATCAAACATTTTTCACTCACATCTTGGCACATAATCAAACAGTTACGTTTTCCTTCGACGTCCTTGATAAAAATAGAAAGCCAGAAAGAACATTTACAAAGACTGTCAGAATCCCAACTGATTTTGTCGTCACAGCTGCCAATAATCAGTTCAAAGAAAACACCAAAATAGATGTCACCAGAATATTCCTTAGTGAATCTCTGCCCTTAACCACCAACGGATATACCGTTGATATTGTGGCTGAGGAAATTCATACGAACAGCGGATCAATCCAGACATTTCCTGAATTAATGCTCTTTAAAAATCCTACATCAGGAATAGACGAACAAGTGCCATTTCAAGCGGCCCCTGAGAAGGTCGGCAGAGCTGGCGGAAATATCTCAATCACAGGTAAAAATCTTTTTGGCCCATTAAAAATCTATATGCGCGGAGAGCGTGGCGGACAAGGGCCGAAAGGACCAGCCTCTGAGCAAAGAAAAGATGGGGTCGGTACACCAGCCGGCAAAGGAAGACCTGTCTGTGATTACAATGAGCACGGTCCAATTCAATGCATCTGCGAATATGGTGCTAAAGGAGGAATTGGTAATTCTGGAGGCAAAGGCAAAACTGGCGGTGTCGGCATGCCAGGAGGAGACTCAGGCAATATTCGTATTTCGATCCACCAATATATTCCGCTTGAGGGATTTGATCCAACCTTGCCTAGAGAAGGTGGTGAAGTCGTTAGAGTCATTCAAATTCCTGGCACTGGAGGCAAAGGTGGACCTGGTGGAGAGGGACAAAGAGGAGGCCACGGAGGACAGGGCCGTGATCCAAACAATATGGAAGATTGCCGAGGCGAACCAGGCGATGAGGGTCAAAAAGGATCAGATGGAGACGAGGGACCAGCGGGAACTTCCGGAAAATTAGGTCTTAAATGCGTTTATGTAGGATCGGAGAATGTTAATGAATGCACACAGTAAAATATCCGTTCTTATTCTATTTGTTCTGTCATTGTTTGGTTGTGCTAGCTCTACTAAAGGAAAAGTACTACGCAATACTCTATTAGCAGGAGCCGCAGGTGCTGCTTACGGATCTACTCGCAGCGATTACAAGGCCACTCATGCAGCTATGTACGGAGCTTCAACAGCAGCTCTTGCTGCCCTTGTAAGTATTTATGCCTATGATCCTGACAAATCTAATGAAGAGCTCCGAAAAGAAACGGCAGAGCTGAAATATAAATTAGATCAACTTGAAAAGCCGAGCCTTATTGATCGCGGAAATTCCCTTTTCAAATCACAGATACCTTCTTCACTGGCGAAACTTGTACAGCCTGGAGAGTGGAAACACTACAAACTTGATCAATGGATCCAAGACCCATCTAACCCTAATGTATGGCTTCGCCAAGTCGAAATGTACGAAATTATTCCTCCAAGTCACGGCAATCAATAATAGACAAAGGATCCTAAAATGAAATTTGAAAAAATAAAAAATGAACTACTGATTCTGACCATAACAATTATTTCTAACCAGGCCTTTGCAAATCGCCTGCAAGCGGCAGCGCAACGGGGGAAAAATGAAGTCATGCTCATTGCTCAAACTGGTTCCGTCATCGGCATTGTCGCTGGCGGCCTGCTGATGTCTCTCGGTGCGGGGCAAGTGGGGAAAATGGTTTTAGTTTCGGGCGTCATCGGAGCTGCTGCTATTTTCGGAGGTCCTGCTCTCGTCGAAGTTATGAGAGGAATCTTTGGAGCTTAATAGAATGCAACTAAGAGAGCCTTGCGCACATATCAATAATAAATCAGTCCTTTTCGGATTGTCTTATTCAGATATTACATCCCTAGGTGGCGTGCTTGCTGTCGTTCTTTTTATTAATAAGCGTTTTATTGATTCCATCAACGTTTCCTACTGGGCACTTCTCAGTGTCTTGATTGTAGCATTTTTTCTTATCCCAATCAGGCTGCAATTCCGAAGGAAGATTATTCGCGATTTCTTAAGGTATTTTTTTAAAAAGAGAGTGATACATGCTCCCAAGCATCATTGATTCTATCAAAATTGAAGACCAAACTGTCGTCGCTCTTAATAGCGGGACACTTTGTATTGGATACGAGATTTCAATAGTCGATTCTGAAAATGAAAATATCCGGGCTATAGAGAGTGATCTTATTGCCTCTTTGGGGCAACTCTCCAATTCCATCCGAGTAAGAATTATCATGGATAGCTTCGCCTCTTATGACTCAAACTTTCACTCTCGTTCTGATGCCGTGAACTCTATTGGCTTTGTGGAAAATCATCTGTATGCGTTCTTTGAAAAAGATCAAAATCCACTTAAGGTAAATATTCAGCAAATTAAAGGGCTTTTTAAACCTCAGAAACTCCTTATTGAAGACGCGAAATCCTTTTTAAGTGAAGTCTCAGTCGATATCTTTGAAAATTTAGGTCTCGCACCTAGACCTCTTGAGCGAGAAGACTACCGCAATTTTCTTCCTGATTTCAGTCTACAAATCAGTCACACAGATGGCGTTATCCAAATGGGCCACCAATCTGTAGCCATCGTTAAATTAGTACGACAAGCAACGCACGGAATCTCTTGCCTGACATTTTCTCAGAATAAAGATGCGCTCGCTTTGCCTTATCGTTATGTGGTCACTTTAAGTCCTGAATCGGCACTTAAGACAGAAAAAGAATTAAGACAAAACTCCAATCAATCAGCAGCAGGTAATGATGCAGTTGCCGCAAATAATTACTTAAAAACCCAAGATGCCATGCAAAAGGTCGTCTCCGAAGGCGCCAGATTTGTTCACGTCGAATCACAGTTTGTAGTTAGTCGGAATACGACCCCGCAAGCAAAGCAGCATGCCCATGATCTGATCAATACAATGAGGCCCCTCGGTCATTTCTATTTAGAAACAGTTGGGACTGAAGAGGCTTGGCTCTCAACACTGCTTGGCCAACTACCACACTATCCCTTCAAAGAAATCGACGAGGTTGTTCCATCCTATATTCCTATTTTTACCAATGGACGCTCTCCATTAAATAGGAATCTTATTCCTTCCTCACTAGTCCTTCACCGCAGAGATGAATCTATTCAAGGAACAAGCCCCTTTCAAGAAGGCTATGACTCCTATTCGGCATGTATTATTGGCCTTCCAGGCAGTGGAAAATCTGTTCTTGGCAACATGATGACCCGTGCCCTGCATTTTGATGAATCTATTAACATCGTAAAACTGGATGTTGGCGGAAGTCACACGCGCGAAACTGAAATGCTTGGAGGCATAGAGTACGAATTCACCATAGATAAACCAGGCGGCTTTAATCCTTTTTCTATCATCAATAAAGCTCCACACAACAAGGACCTTGTTCAAATCCTTGCTACGTTCTTAGAGACTCTTCTCCGAGAGGAACAGGAAGTCTTTGTATCAAAGGATCTAAAGGCTGATATCGAGCAATCCCTTCAGTTCTATATAGATCAGGGACCGATAGCCCCCAATATTGATGATTTCATTGCTATGGCCAGACCATATATTCCAAGGATTAAGCTCCTAGAAAGATGGTCCTCAAAAGGAATCTATGGCAACGCTTTTAAAGAATCCGAGCAGCAGAAATCCTCTGAGAATCGTCTTAAATACTTCAATTTTTCAAAAATATCACAAGCCCTGGATGGTGACTTTGCTCAAGGAGGACTTGCCTCTGTCATGGTGGCGTTTAATTTTGACATGCTTTTTAATCGCCAAGGACGCCGCTTTGTCTTTATGGCCGATGAGGTGCCCGTCTTTGTTAAAAGATGTTTCTCTTTTTTTGATCTTTCCATTTCTAATATCCGCAAATATGGCGATGGCTTCGTTACCATTGGACAAAAAACGGAACACTTCATTGTTGAAGGTAAAAGTCTTTTAGATGCGAGTCCCAGTAAATTTATTTTCACCGTCGATGCCAAAGACGAAGTTTTTGCTGACAGAACTGGTCTTGAACTCAAAGACATTCAAACCATTAAAAACCTGCATCGCGTTCAAGGAAAGTACTCAGAAGTCTTTCATATAGATAATCTAGGAAAAAGAACCTATCGAATCGTTCTTTCGCCTCATGAGTATTGGTCCTACACCTCAAAAAAAGAAGATAAAGACAAAATCCATAGCATTATGAACGCTGTTCCGGGGCTCACTATTGAGGAGGCGATGAAATGTCTAAGTTTATAGTTTTTCTTAATATTCTTTTTGTCGTTTTTGATGCCCACGCCTTTCTGGATTATAGTGCGGCCTTGGCTGCGGACATGGCTAAAACCTCTATGTATACAGACGCCATTGATGGGCTATTAAAAGAGGTGGTTCCTGATTCTGAGCTCGCACAATCTGCTAAGGAGAGTCGAGACCAGGCAATAAAGTACCATCAAGAAGCTCAAAACCTGATCTATGTGGGTCAGGATGCCAGCAGTGTTCTTTCTGGTCCTGATTTTAGTGACAAAAATCTTGAGACCAACATCAGAGCGACGACTAGCTATGTTCAAAAGTTGAAAAACCTAGGTTTAAAAATGTCACTCCTAGGAACTAATGGCTTCACAGCATTCAGTGCCCTTCAAGCAAACGAAACTCTCGAACAGATTCGTCGCAATCAGGCCGCTGATCTTGCATTTTCCAAGCAATACACTCAATCAAAAATGAAAAAGGAGGCTCTTGAAGATTCAAAAATGCGAAGCTTCATCATTGAACAAAGAGCCCTTCGCAAAGCTAGCATAGGTCAGACTAAATAATATGTTTTCATCACAGGATTTATACGACATCTGTATGAAAATATTTGAGGGCGTCGCGGTCCCTACAAGCTGGTTTGTTTTGCCCCTATTTCTGGTGAGAGTGTTAAATGGGCAAATTGCGGGCGATGCCTCAGAAATCAGATCAGCCATCAAGGGTCTCCTTCTTTATTTCGTCCTGCTGGTGTCGTTTGGATTCATCTTGGATATTCTTTTGCAGATTCCTCAAAGCTTCATTCCTGAAGTCTCTGCGACTGATATCGTTAATAAAACACAGGCTTTGTATAAAAGCGAATCTGGGGCTATTGATTTTTTAAGTAAATCAATACCGGATATAGTTCTGTTCGTTGTCGAATCCGTACTGGCTTTGATCTACTGGGCTGTACTTATACTGCATATTTTAGTGACTATTTTTTTATCAGCCTTAGCGCCAATTATATTTTTATTAGCGTGTGTCCTCAATATTGGTATCCCAGTCAGACTTTTTTTTGGTCTTCTGATCATGTCCTCATGCTGGCCTGCTATGTGGTATGGCTTTGATAAAGCCCTGCCCTTTATAGATAAAGTTATTCCAAATGAATTCGGAAAGTTTGTCCTTGAGCTCGTTGTGACCCTGATCAAAGGCATCGGCCCGGCCGCAGTCGCGTACATGAGTCTTAATTCTGGTCCCGGCAAAGCCGTCGTTGGTGCAACGGAAAAAGCAGCTGGAATGGCCGGCAATATGGGCTTCAAAGTCGGCAAATCTGTCGCCGGTGGGGCTAAATCCGCCGCAAAATCATTGCATGGTAAGATGTTTAAGCCGAGAACTGAGAGCTCGGACACAGGTCTATCAACTGATGGCGGTCGCACCTATGCTGGAAGTCCTCTAAAGGCATTTAGCCCCCAGGTCTCATCTAAAGGAGTGCGTGCTTTTAATAGCGGAGGATCATTTCGGACCCGATCAGGGGCTGATCATCAAGCACCGACTGGCGCCTCTCAATCTGGTCAAAGTCGGAATCAGGGCATAAATTCCGTCACGGATTTTGCCAATAAAAATTCGTCTGGAGCTATCAAATCCACATCATCTGCATCATTTCAAACACCTAACTTAGACATTGTGAGCAGTAGTGGAGTGGCATCAACAAACTTAAGATCAAGCCAAGACCAAACAGGAGGACAAGGTAGTATTTCCTCTTCAGAAAGCAATCACACTAACAAATATACGGCCGCTAGTAGATCAACGCGTCCCCAAAATAATGGCGGAGATTTTTTGGAAAGACATCAAAACCTCTCATCCAGAAGAGCCATCTCTCAAACAACAAATCCACACTTAATGGACAAATCAGTTGAGCCGAAAACGGAAATACCAGTCGCCCACAGTAAACAGGACCGTAGAACCTAGGCACGGACAAGAAAAGGAATCAGATATGCCATACTTTTTTTTGATACTTAAAAGGAATGTTTTGCTGCTCCTGACGGCGGCAAGTCTTGCTCTGTGTGCAACGGCTGTCGTTCTTATGAATAAAGCCATTAAGACTGCCCAAGACCCCATTCTTATTGCCATAGATTCAAATGGAACGCGGGTTATTTCAAAAGCCGATGATCCAATTTTTGATACTGAAGCTATTCAATTTGCCAAAATGTTTGTCGGAAAAATCTATAATTTCACACCACAAAATATCGAAAAAAGCTTGGGTGAAGCTTCAGGATTTTTAAGTATAGAACTGTGGGATGAGGAGCAGTCTAAATTTAGAAGTACCATTGAGAACGCAATTAAAAATCAAATCTTCATGGCTGGATCCATTCAACGCGTCGTCAAGCACTCACAAACAGAATACACGCTTTACCTTAAAAATCAGGAGACAACGCGGGCTACTGTACAAGATAGAAATATATCTCTGAAGCTCTATCTTCAACGAGTCCAGCGCACTCAATTAAACCCCTACGGCATTGAGGTTCATCGTTATGACGAAAATGTTCTTAATTAGTCTTTTGCTTACTCAATCGGCCGCAGCTTCGCCAAAACGGATTCAAAGTGTTATGTTTGACAAAGGGACTCCACATAAAATCTATCTCCATCCAGGGCTTGGAAGTGTGATTACATTTCCCTGTTTCGTATCTGATAGCTTTGTCGGAGACGAATCTCAGGCCGAAGTAAGACCCAGTCCTAGCACGCGAAAAAACCTTCTTCTGAGCCTCAAATCCCATGCTTCAAAGGCTACAAATCTCATCGTTCGATGCGAAGGACAGCAGAGCCATTTTGTTTTGGATGTCGTCCCATCAAGCACAAGCCATCAGGATATTTTAGAGATCCGCGCAGCCTTTGGACGTCCAGAACTGATCGAAATAGAAAATTTAAAAGCGCCGGCAAGATCAGAAATGTTGCCTAAAAAAGTTGTCATCGCTGCACCAGAACTAATTGGCGAAAGCCCCAGGGAGGCCAAGTGAGCTTACTAATTTTAGCCTTTACCAGTCTTGTCTTTGCAAGCGAAATGGGTTCCATAGAAATCTACTCAGCTCCATCTGAGGACGTGAAGCCAGTAGAGCAAGCAATCAAAACAGAGTCTCAACCAACAACAAAAAAAACGCCCAATCAAAAGCGAAAGACGGCATCTTATGCCGAAAAAAACGCAGATTCCGGCAATCTCCCGACCTATTTTGTGCCACCAAAAGGTGCGGAAATACGCTCAAAAGTGGTTCTATCCACAGATACAAAGCAGGAAAAACTGCTGTCTGTAAGGGCCGGTGATACGGCACAAATAGAAATCCATCACTCAATTATCGCCTTCTCAGACGAGAAGGCTCCGGTCGTTGGAATCGTCAGATCAGGCCCCCTGACCGGGGCAAAGCTATTCGGCAGTTCCAACTTAGAAAAGAACTCAAAGCGTATCTTTATTGAGTTTGAAAGGGTGAGTTTTGGTGGCTCAACCTATGAACTTAAAGCCTCAGCCATTACTGAGTTCGGCACTCAAGGTTTTACTGGAGAGTACTATAGTCAGGAGTCTAAATACTTCGCCGGAGACTTTCTTTCTAGTTTTGTCGCGGCCTATTTTGACGCCCAGGTCCCGCGAACCACAAACGCTTACGGCCAAATTCAGGACGACAGAAGTGTCGACTCAGCCTTTAAAAAAGGGGTCGCAGCAGGAGCCTTATCCTCTGCTGAAAGATTCCGTGAAAAGCTAAAAAAGGCGCCCGAATTTTCAGAACTTGTAGGCCCCATAAGGGCCAGCGTTTTGATCTATGAGGGCGGCCAAAGACTTTAAGTAAGCAGATTAGAGCGTTCGGAAGACAACATATAACTAGAAAAATGAGGAGACTTTTATGCAAAGAATTCAACTGACAGACAAGGCAACTAAGATCACAGAAAAATTAGTGGCCGAATTTAGAAAGAGGAAAATACCTCAACAGGAATGGCCAAAGATCTTTTCTGAAGCAATTATCGCTACCAGTCAGGATTTCTGGAGTACTCAAATAGAAAAGTACACACCAGATTCCTACTTCATGGATCAAGCACTTCAGGACCCAAAAATGCAGAAAGAATTTCTGGAGTTTGTTAAATCCAGAAAGCTTAACGGCGACAGTTTAAACGCTAAACATGGGAACGATGCGCTTGAAATATAAAGCCAAAGTCTTTCATGCACTAGCAACGAAAGTAGCAAAAAAGGTAGCAAAGCAGTTTTGCTACCTTCATTGCTATCGAGATTGGCCCAAGTATTGGGAATTATTAAAAAACGCTTGCTTCCGAATTCTTCGGGCGATCGCTGACCACCCACTCCCTACGAGAGCAGGTGGTCAGCGCTCTGAAGAACTCTACAGCAATCTTAAATTTTTAATAAAATACTTGGGCCAATCTCGAAGGGAGTGTTGGTTTTTCATAGAAGAGAACAACTCATCCCCTACCCCTTCTCTCCAACTGAAAGAAGGGGTCTCTATCCCCGTCCATCTTCCCCTTTTTCAAAAGGTGACGGGCTCGTTCACATTAATTACGGAGTGATTTAAAAATGAACCTGAAGAAAAATAATTCAAAAGAAGGATTGATACTTACAAAGAGAGATCTCTCCGTTCTTCATTTTGTTTTTCAAATGCGTTTTGCATCTAGCATGCAAATTATGAAAGCTTGTTTTGCAGAAACACTTTTGGGTAAGACGAGAACTTCAGACCTTTATATTAAAAGACGATTGGCCCAATTGGTCGCAGCAAAATTCCTCTCCTGCGGGCGACCTCCATCGATCAAAACTCAAAAATACTATTATAGAATCACCCGCCTTGGCTTGTCCGTATTACAGGGAGATCTCGTCACTTACCAGATCACTAAAGTGCCAGAAATCAAATTTTCTAACTTTGACCATGATTCCCATGTAATTGACTGCCGCATCTCTCTGGAAAGAAAAGGACGAGCAACTGAATGGACTCCGGAGTTTGAAATTAAGGCAAGATATAATGCCTTTGCCGATCTTCCAGCAAAATACATCCCGGATGCTTTATTCATCAATAAACTCGGAGAGCTTACCGCTCTTGAAATGGAAATTTCAAGGAAGGCCAAAGCCCGATACGAAGACAAAATCCAAAAATACGTCAGCATCGTCAGATCCCACTTCAATGAAGAAATCAAATTCAAGCGCGTCCTTTATGTGGCCAAACACAAAGACGTCTTTAATCTTCTCTCTGAGATGACTCGCATACACTCAGACATCTTCCGCATTGAATCCTTTGACTCTGTCACGGAAAGCCTATGAGTAAGCCCTCTCCTACCCAAGACTTTGATAACGTAGCTCTTTCCCTTATAGCCATTACGGCGGCTGCCTTTATTTTATTTTCCCTCCTAATTATCACTCCGGCACTGATCCTCGCTTTTTTTATGGCTGAAGCGTATTTGGTCATGGCCTATAGAAATGGCAACTATGTCTTTAACTGGAGTCAGGCAAAGTATATAGGATGGGGGCTCGTCATGTTTGCCCTACTCTTTAGTTTTCCAGCGGTCGAGGTCCTTGCAAAATTCCGCGGCTTTGTTTTCATCTTTATGGAGGATCAAGTTGCCTCCGTTGTTCAAGGTTTCCTTGGACTGACTAATATGATCCTACCAAAACGTTTTGCTTTTAAAAATGTGACTGGTCTCGGCTTACGAATTTATTTATGGATGATATGGCCCTTGGCCGCCCTTTTCTTTTTTATCAAGATCAAGCAAGGCAAAAAACCTCCTCTAATGGGTCTAACTAGAAATATTAAGTTCCCTTTCAGTTTTAGTCCCGACACGAATAAAAAATCAAAAGGCGGGAATTTTATTAACATCGGCAAGTACAAGGGTCGTTTTTTTAATTCAGACTTCAATATTACCTATGACATGCTCAAGCATCATCTTCATGTCCTAGGGGCCAGTGGATTCGGAAAATCCGTTTTCATATTCCATATCGTCGCAGACCTGGTACGCAAGTTTCGAGGACTCATGCTTGTCGATCTCAAAGCGGACATAGAAACAGTCAGACAAGTCATTGCTTTGGCCAAAGAAGCTGGTCGCCTGGACAAACTCAAGTTCTTTTCCTGCGCCAACCCTGAAATTTCAACACACTACAATATTTTAAAACGCGGGAATGCGAATCAGCTCACCGACCGAATCATGTCGTCTCTTATTTGGTCTGAAGAGTTCTATAAGAATGAATCAATGGGCGTACTTCTCAAGATACTTATTCCCTTGGTCTGGATTCGCGACAACACTGACCTTCCCCCAATAAACCAAGCCACTTGAAAGTTCGTAAAAGCCTGATATAAACGCCCAAAAAACGGGCAGAAGAAGGTTTTTCGATGAAAAAGAGTAAGTTCACAGAAGAGCAGATTATTGAAATCTTGGGTCAGAGAAATGCGGGGAAGTCAGTGGAAGATCTTTGCCGCCAGCACAAGGTGTCAGATGCAACGTTCTATAAGTGGCAAAAGAAGTACGGCTCTATGAGCACGACCGAGGCCAAACGCCTCAAGGAGCTTGAACTAGAAAATGCCCGAATGAAGAAGCTTATTGCAAATCTGTCCTTGGACAACTTGATTCTGAAAGAGGCTCTGGGAAAAAAGTAGGAAGGCCCTCTGAGCGAAAGGTTCTTGCGCGCGCAGCGATTGAGAGCCATGGAATTACGGCACGGCGGGCCTGCAAGATATTTGAAATCAATCGATACACCTGGTGGTATCAGCAGAAGCCTGATCGCAATGCGGATCTTCGAGTGCGCATGAAGGAGCTAGCGGCCCAGCATCCCGCTTACGGTCATCCAATGCTGCACTACCTGGTCCGCAGGGAGAATGAGGCCCCGATCAACAAAAAGAGAACTGAGCGGATTTACAGAGAGGAAAAACTATCATTGCGGATAAAAAAGAAGCGTAAAAAACTTCGTCACTTACGACTGGCACTCCCGCAGGCCGAGGAGGCAGATTCAGTGTGGTCGATGGACTTTGTCCATGATCGCGCAGCAAACAATCAACAACTTAAGTTCCTAACGATGGTTGACCACTGTACGCGTGAGATGCCGGACCTAGTGGTCCGAAGTAGCTTTAAAGGTGTTGATGTGGCAGCGACGTTAGAACGCCTGAGAATGTTTGGCCGAAAGCCACAAACGCTGGTGGTCGATAATGGTCCTGAGTTTCGCTCTAGGAGCCTGCAGCGGTGGGCAACGTTAAATGGGGTCCGATTGCACTTTATTGAACCAGGAAAACCCCAGCAGAACGGATATATTGAATCTTTGAACGGCAAGTTCAGAGCAGAATGTTTGGATAGAAATCTATTCGACAATTTGGACTTGGCAAGGGTTCTGACGCAGAAGTGGAAAACGGAGTACGAGACCTACAGACCGCATTCGAGTCTTAACGGTCTTACACCTTCAGAGTATGCAAAAAGTAAAGGATCAACAAAGCAGGTAAATAGCGAACTCAAAACTGGCTAGGTCTTAGGGGGAAGGTCAACACCACACATAAGCCTCACCTGGGAAACCTTCTGTCAGCCATTAAAACACCTGACTACCTGGCTGAACTCAAATCCATGATTCCTCCAGAACGAACAAATATTATAGCCCACCTCGAAGAAGTGGATCGATACTTAAGAGACAAGGACCTCTATAAAAATCTTCAAGGATTAAGAACACAGCTAGAAGCCATTTTATTGACTGATTTTGGTCCTAAGCTCTGCCCAAGTCCTGAGTGTAAAACGATTGATATCTATGAGGCCGTGAAGAATACCGAAATTATCTATTTCCTTTTGGACTCGCGAAGATATTCAGAATCCGCGAAATCCCTTGGACGGATGATTCTAGAGGACCTCAAGGCGGCCTCTGGAGAAATTGATGGGACAATATCTCCGGCAAAAAGGCAGGCATTTAATATCATTATTGATGAGTTCGCAGACATGGCCTCTGACGACTTCATTTCTTTCCTGGATCGAGCACGGAGTTCTGGAATGGGAACGGTAGTCGCCCATCAAGAAATTTCTGATCTTAAGAGAATATCTCCTGAAACTGCGGACCGACTCATGCATCTGACTTCGACCACGGTGTCCTTCCTCACCAAACTTCCCGGCTCTGCTGAAGCAATATCCGGAATGGCTGGAACGAGGACCACATGGAAGGTCACCGAAAAAGCGCAGCATATGTTTGGATTAATCTTCAAAAGTGGTGATATCTCACTCCGCGAAGTGGAAGAGTTTAATCTTCATCCGAACGAACTTAAAAAACTTGGCGTTGGCGACGCTGTGGCCATTGCTAAATATCCTGTGGCGACTTCCGGGATCGTGAAGATCAATCCACCAGAGAAACTGAATTTATCAGAAGAAGAATTTCAAACCATTCTAAAAGGCATAACAAAAAAGATAGAGGAAGAATCAAAGATGAAAAACCACAAAAAAGAAGAAGATAAATCGCTACCAACAGAAGCTCAGTTCTAGAAATACAAATCGGTCGTCGTGGGGTTACCACGACCTTTTTAGACGATCTTAAAAAGATCGTCAGATTTCTTCTTCATTAAATCAAGACCCCATCGTGCCAACAGTGGTTGTCACGGGTCTTGACCATTACGAAGAAATCAAAAGCATTAGTTTAAAATTTTCCCCCGCCCAGCAAGCTGGGGGCGTACCGGGCGGGGGAAAATTTTTCTGCCGGGAAAAGGAGAAAAAATGCACAAGCAAATACACGGAGATCAAAATGATAAATGATGTAAATCACCTCATCCTAATAGGAACTCTTGGAGATGATGTGAAAATCCTTGAAACAAAAAATGGCGAACCTATGGCGATTTTAAACATAGCCACAAACTCAGAATGGATTGAGATTGCTGAAAAAAAGAAAAGAACCCTTTGGAATAAGGCGTTCTTCTTTGGGAACCAGGCCGAAGCCTGCGCACACTACAAAAAAGGCATGAAAGTACATGTCACCGCTGAAGTTGCTGAAAAGCAATTATCCGAAGGTGATTTCAAAACCATCATCACTGGGCTCCATGTTTGGGTTGTCGATCTTGGCAAAAGTAATCGTCCCTCACCAGAACCCCTATTTGATGATTTGCCATTTTAAGAAATCAAACCCTTACACAGTCTCAAAATCACCTCTTTAAAGGAAACCACCACATGAAAAAATCAATCTTACTTTGCTCAATAATATTCTTAGCACTCTCGGCCTGCGGTAGAGGATCAATGCCTCCAGAAGAAAATGACAAATGTTCACCCGCTGTTGCCGAAATGATTCTGTCAGCAGAGTTAAATCTCAAAATTTTCAAACTTGCAGGCCTTCAAGCGGGACAAAATCTTACCGAATCGCATCGAGTCTTAAAAAACATTATAGAAAATCACTCATACTATTCGTGTGAGGGTGTCGACCATGAAACCGGAGAAATCGTTATCGCGAATACGGAATACCTCAGTCGTTACGAAAGAATAACATACGATTTACTCATGCAGAGTAGACGTTTTTGCCAACTTTCTGAAAGAAAGTCCTTAGATGAAAAGAAAGGATGCTCTTTTATTGAGCTCTATTTCAAAGATGTATTGAAAACTTAAAATATGTTCTTCCCTTACACAACCTTGGCAAAAGATCAGGAACCCTACTTATGCGATATTTCTTATTTTCTCTTCTGACACTGACCATTTTTTGGAGTCAACGAAGCTATATCGTCAACTCATCGAAATCCAAAATGTGTGTTCATTTGGCAAATAAGTTAGTCAGTGCGGTCATTCAAGAGGAAGAGCTGCATGGTGGACTACCCGATCTCGCCACAATGGAAACGCTCTCTGAACAGATCAAAAGCTTTGATCGTTTCCAAGTTGAGTTGAGCTGTGAGGATGCGTTTACACACTCAGGCTCTTATTTTTCAAAAAATGAATACCGGCAGCATTTGCAAATATTAAGGGCGATTAACACCTCTTATGCGCAAATTTCAAGCACTCCATTTTCTGTCGCAGCAAAAGGTAAATTTTTAGAATGATTATGTTTCACACGACTTACTCAAAATATATAAACATTTGTGTTGATCTATATCGTTTATTTGAATTTAATTAGTTTGTGTAGGCTTTGTGTGAAAATTTAACCATAAAGCATACATTATAGATTTGAGAGGAAATGGAATGGCTACTTATTCGCTAAAGAAAATTTCGGACATATTTGGAAAAGAAATTCATCGCACTGCGTTTATTCGAGCTGAGGAAAACGGAAAAATTCCTCTCGCCAATCGTGAAGCCATGGGATCCATTCAAAAAAGAACATGGAGCATTGAACAGCTGCCGATGATTGGAAGAGAGTTTGGCTTCCTTAAGGCATTATCTACAAAAGGCGCTGTTCTAGCTTTTTTCAATACTAAGGGTGGGATTCTAAAGACAACGCTAGCTATGTCCGTGGCTCGCATAGCGGCCTTACATGGCTATAAAGTTATTGTCGTTGGGCTAGACCTACAATGCGATATTACATCCGCTTTAGGACTTACTCCTCCAGAAGAGGAAGACCTGTCTTTAGAAGAAGCTGACCAAACCTTTCAATCATTTGCTGGACTACATGATGTGGAGCAAGGTAGGGAGTCACTTGAAAATGTTATTCTTCAGACAGACATACCGAATCTTCATATTATCCCAGAAACATCTGAACTGCATCTGTTGAACATCAATTTAACCTCTAAAACAAATCGTGAACAATGGCTTCAAAAAAATGTAATTGAACCTCTTAAGAAGAACCACGGTTACGATTTGATTATTTTGGATTGCTCGCCTAATTGGAATAACCTAGTAACAAATGCTCTTACTGCCTGTGATTTATTAATCTCTCCAATTGAGTGCAAAATAAATAACTATCGAAACTTTCCATCGTTTAAGAAGTTTATCGACACAATTAAAAAAGATGCTGATCTTACCTTCAATCACATTTTTGTTACTACCCGCTTCTCTGCAACTCGAAAACTAAGTCGAGAAATTCGAGCATGGTATTTGGGAAATATCCCAAACTGCTTACCCACAGCAATCAAAGAGGGAATCAAAGGCGAAGAAGCTATGGCAAAGAACATTTCTATTATCGAGCACGCACCAACGTCTCTCGATGCAGAAGAAATGCGCCAACTTATGATGGAAATTTGGAATGCTTTAGAAATTACGATGAAAGAGCGAGAAAAAAAGAATCAGCTAGTTATCGAACAGATTCTATAAGAAAGGTTATAGATTGTGGCTACAGGCTTAGGTGATCTTAAAAAAAGGCCAATTCCTCGTCCAGTTCGTGCGGATGGTGGGGCCGTTAAAATAAAACACGAGATTATACCGCCTCATCGCGTACCAGACGGAGGTTCAGCTGAATCAAAATTAATGGATGGAACCATTCATCAAGAAAACTCCAGCACCGTTCCAAAGGCTTCAAATCTACCTATAACAGGAGTTCAAGATACCCCTGGGATGAGCATAGGCAATTTCAGCATTGACGCTTTAAATGCGTCGCCAAAACCCGATAATAACCCGATAAATAAAGACATTGAACTCGATAAAAGCGAAGTTATAACCCGACAACAACCCGATAAAGAAATTGCCGTTTTATCGGGTTCTACTGAATTTAAAGCCATAGAGACGCCAAAACCCGATAATAACCCGATAAATAAAGACACTGTACCCGATAAAAGCGAAGTTATAACCCGACAACAACCCGATAAGGAAACTGCAGTTTTATCGGGTTATACTGAATTTAAAGCCATAGAGACGCCAAAACCCGATAATAACTCGATAACAACCCGACAAAAAACCCGGCAACAACTCGATAAGAAACCCGATAAAGAAAAGTCCACGGCAAGAAGCATTGAGGACGAAGTACTCTCTTTACCTAAGAATCCATGGGATGCATTTTCTTATATTTGTGACTGCCTAATTAATCGCGGCGGGGACTACCTAAGGACGAGTTATAAACTTTTAGCACTTGAGACGGGGATTCCTGATAGCAGCATTAGAGCTGTGCTGAAAAATCAACTTAGAAATACCTACAAGCTCATTTCATTAGAGGCTGATGGTGGGGGCCCCCAGGCGTGCATCAACGTCTTTGTGGATAGTGAAGTATTGCGTATATTTATTAAAGTTAAGCATTCCAAAACCCGACAACAACTCGATAAAAAACCCGATAAAAAACCCGATAAAAAACCCGATAAAATTGCTTCTAGTAAGATAGATATGGTTTTTGATGGTTCTTTTCCTCTGGCATCAGAAAATAAAAATCTAACTGTCTCAAATCCTCAATGGTTTATGTCCTTAGATTTTTCAAAAATGCCAAAGTCTTTCATTCCAACGTTGATCAACAAATCCGTAATGGTTCAAGCGGAAGCTAAGTTTGATAAGGAGACTTTGCAGGATTTCATAGATCGAGCTCCTCAATTCATGGCGGCATCAAAAGAGCCCATCAACTCTCCAGTTGGATTCATAACAGCAGCTTTACAAGATTATATTAAAAATGGATGGACCCCTGTTTCGTCTTATCCTACGAGTCAAGAACTTGATGCTCAGGCTTTGTGGGCAGAAGAAAAGCTTAAGATTCAACAAAAAATGGAATTAATCGAAAAAGCCAGAGAACTAGATAAAGCCGAGGAACGGCAGTCTAGCTTTGCGAAAGTTCGAACGAGTTTTGAACTTTGGTATACAAATGCCTCCGATGAGGAGAAGAGTGCACTAAAAGCAAAGAACGCATTTAATGCACTTAATGAAGAACATTATAAGGCTTCATTGCTAGCGGCATACATGGAAAAAAATGGCTTCGTTGATATGGAGGGGTAGCCAAAGCGCTTTATGTAACTTGCACAACCCAATAACTGAAATGATAGAGATTTTTTAATGAAGACCCTTAAGTATTTCGTCCGTCGAAAGTAGAAATACCCAAAGGCCCCAAATTCCAAGAAAGGAATTGCTACAATCATGGCTGATCTACAGCAAAATAACCATAAAAAAAGAGATCCTGCTTATTATCGTGCCTATAGAAAACGCAAGAAAGCGGAAACGGCCGATAATTTGTTACCTTTTCCAAGTTCTGAGAAAACACTCAAGCCCGCTCATGACAAAAAGCCCCTGAAAGGGCAGACGTTGTTTTTCGTGCTCGGAATCGTTTTTACGCTTGCGATAACGCTGACCCTCATTCACCTCTCAGCACCGTTTTATTTTTTAAGCCATGGGACTTTTATGGCTTATGCGATGGCATGTATTGTCGAAGTGGGACTCGTGATTTTGGTGGGTCTTGAGCTACGAACAAAGATCGATAGGGTAGTGAGGTTTCTTTTGGTGTTGTCTTTGGCTGCATACTCACTGATTCCAATAGCACTAACACCGATTCGAGACGTGCAGAAAGCTATCACCGCCGAATCCCAGGCAATGGCTCGACATCAAGCTTATGTGGGGTCATTGCAGAATGAGATTGCTGTCCGAAAAGAAAAAGTGGCACTTTTGCAGGAGCGAGGTCGAATTAGCGCTGCGCAATCAGAGCTGCAACAGGTTGTGAATTTGGAAATTGAGTTGCGCAACACGGTCTTGAACGAGAAACCCTCCGCCAATATAACCAATGGAGAGTTGCAATCAGTCTATGGCATTGCGATCCAGAGGGTGATTCTTGTGCTGTTGAATATTTTTTTGGTGCACAATCTTGTTGCGAGTTGGAAACGGGTTGCGGTGGAGTTGCATAGGAGTCGAAGGCAGGTTTTATATGCCCATTAACAATGGCCAGCCCCCTAAGTGGATACTTACCGCGCTAATAATGAGCGCGGTTGCCTTTTTTGTGGTGCGAGTGTTTTTGGTTTAAAAACACTATTTTTTTGTTTCAAGGTCTTTTTCTGCGCGAACTGCTCGCTCAAGTAGGGCGGTGAGCTCAGTTTCTTTTTTCTTAAGTTGTTCTTTTAAGAGAGAAATTTCACCATCTTTTTGATGCATCTTAGTTTCTTGGGCCTTTACCTCAGCCTCCAAGGACTCTTGTTTTTGCTCCAAAGACTTTAAATCCTCAATGGCTTGATCGATTTCTGCATTTTTGGAATTGAGCTCTGCGGATTTGCTCTCTAGCAGGTCCGTATATTTTTTCTCGAGATCAGTGATCTTTTTTTGTGTGATGGCAGCGGACTCTGCCCAGATATCGGCTATAAACTTTTGCCCAAGATCTAGTAGTTCAGGGGGAAGGGAAGGAATCTCTTTTTCCTCAATGGCAGAGCTTTCGCGGCTTTTTTTCCACTCAGCGACAAGAGGCACGAGGGTTCCATAACTTCCAGTTCCCAGCTCCTTGCGAACATTTGCAACCGTGACGTACTCGCTTTTCTTCACAAGCTCTTCGCAGGCCAAGAAAACATCTTCTTTTTTCACACCAATTCTGCCGCTCACAAAGCCTCCTAAGCGTTGATATGGGCAAAGTAGCGTAAGATTTGCGTAAAATCAATACGTAATAATATGTAATGATACGTATTAATACATATTACGATACGATATGATATTGTATGGACCTAAAAATGGACCAAAAATATATTTAATATTGGGCCAAATTGTGGTAAAAAATAAGTGGAGGTGCTTATGAGGCCACGCGTGGCAGGTATGGATGAGAAAATTATCCAAGCCTTTATTGAAAGAGGACTTTTTAAAAATCAAAATGAAGTGGTTAGTGCTGCCCTGAGGGCTCTTGTGAGAGAGCAGCGACAGATGGACTCTGAAAGACAAAATGAAGAATCACTAGCTGATCAAACAACTTATGATATGCAACTAGAAGGACATGAAAGTGCAACAGAGAGTAGCGCCCAAAAAATGGGAAATTTGGTGGGTTGATCAGGTTTTAGCTCGTGCGGCGACTTCACCGTATCATCAGCCTGGAGATCCTTCGGATAAAGATAGAATGTATTTGGTGGTTGCGGATCCACTGGGTAGTAATCGTATCACCTGTTGCCCGCTTCAAGATGTCGGCAGTGGGATAGGGATAACTGAGGTGGAGTTGCCGGAAAACTATCGAGGACGAGTGACATCAAAATCCTGCAAAATAATTTGCAACGAGATTTATACCTTTCCCAAAGACTATTTTTATAAGCGAATGGGTTTTCTTGATCGCAAAAAACAAGAAGATGTCCAAACAGCATTGATAAACTTCTTGGAGCTTGCTTGAGGGGGATGAGAATGAAAGGCCTTGCGGCATAAGCATTATCATTGGCGTCTCTTTTCCATAAGTCCCCTTAATCTCTCCAATTCCAGCTCATCCAGGGTAGTAGGGGGCGTAGCTTTGAGGTTAAGCTTCTATATTTCCTGCAAGGTTGCTTCGTAGCTCTTAAAGATATCTTGCAAATTTATGCGGTATATTGCATAATAGGCAATGGCTTCTGATTTTAAACCAAAGTACAGGCTTCAAAAAGAAGCTGATTATGAAAAGTGGTTTTCTGGTGAATCTGCTAAATCTCAGGCTCAGATAGAGAAGAGATTGTTGGCAATTCAGGAGGAAGGTCATTTTGGTCATACAAATTTTTTTGATGGGATACTAGAACTGAAATTTACGGATGGCCGGCGAATTTATTCCATAGTCTTTCATAGTAAAGAAACCGGTCTAGTAATTTTACTCTTGGGAGGAAATAAAAATGGGCAACAAAAAGACATCAACAAAGCCAAAAAGAAAGTCGCAAAAATCATTTCCAGTCTTTGAGGTTAGTGACGAGCAGATGGAAAAGCTGGTCGCTAAGACCAAGATGCATGATCCCAAGGAGAACTTGCTGGATCAAGAGTTTATTGCCAAGGCATTAGCTGAATGCTTGCTTGAGGGGGATGAGGCTGCGTTTAAGGAAATCCTCAAGGCGCATTACGAGGCCATGAATATCACTATAGCTTTGAAGAAATCTAAACTCAGCCAGCGAACATTCTTTGAGGCCCTGTCTCCAAAAGGAAATCCTAGTCTCAAGACAGTCTTCAAAATAATGAAGGGCCTTGCGGCATAAGCATTATCATTGGCGTCTTTTTTCCATAAGTCCCCTTAATCTTTCTAGTTCCAGCTCATCCAGGGTAGGGGGCCGGGCCCCCTTGGCGATATACTCTTTTACCCTCTCTAGTTCCCCCAAATTAAACTTTCTATGACCTCCACGAGACTTGGTGGCCCGGATCACCCCTTGAGCCTCCCAGCGCTTGAGTGAGGCCTCCGAAATCCCCAAATACTGAGCGGCCACTTTTGTAGAGATTTGCTCCTTATTAGTGATCTGGATGGTCTGGCGGATGAAGCTTGGGGGCCTTGAGGGCTGCTTTCCGATCTCTTCAAGCCTCGTCATGCGTTCAAGGACTTTCTTTGCAGCTTTGAGCATCAGGGTGTTGATTGTTGTAACATAATCTTTATTGATTTTTGCATCTCGCGGGACCTGATCTGCGACCGTAATTTCTAGGTCAGGGACAGAAACACTAATCCATTCATTAACTTGCTTAATCACGAAGGGGTATTCAAAGGGGTTAGAGACTCTTTTCATAAAGCCAGAATCGCTCAATCCGCTCACCCACGCAAGTGAAACGACTCCGCGCAAAGTGGTTAAGATAATGTTCGTTTACTTAACTAAATTTCTGCGCTCTAATTTTCTTATGGAAAAACACCCGGAAACACAGCTTTTACCCCTGAAAAATCTGACTCTTGAGCAAGTATAAAATGGGGGTTCGTTTCTGGTTATTGGAGGGAATTTTAAGTCGTTCTATTTAATAGACCAATAGATCTATTTTGTAGTACGATAGGACTAGAGGTGAGATGTGATTGAAGGACTCGTCGGAAATTCAACGGCAGAAAAGGTACTCTTATATATAGAGAACTATGAGGAAGGCTATAGCTCCGGAATAGCCAGCACTTTTGACCTGGCGAAGTCTCAGGTTCATAAGCAGCTTTTAAGGCTTGAGGCTGAGGGGATTTTAGTCGCTCAACAAAAAGGAAATATTCGGATTTTCAAGTTTAACCCTCGATTGGTCTATTTAGAAGAGTTGCGTTTACTTTTGAAGAAGGTGCTGTCCCTATTGCCGCGTGCGGATATTGAAAAGTATTATCGTGAACGCCAGCGACCGCGAAGAACGGGAAAGCCTCTATGAAAATCACCAAAGATATGTCTCTCGGGGAATTGGCTGCTTTGGTTGCCTCGGAGTTACGGAAACTGAAAATTGATACTGTTCTAACAGGTGGAGCCGTTGTTTCGATATATACAGAGAATAAATATCAATCTTCAGATCTGGACTATATTAGTCCCAATGAGCATCGGGACATTGAAAAGGCCTTGGTGGATTTAGGGTTTAAAAAAGAAGGGCGCAGTTTTACTCATCCCGACACAGATTTTTATGTGGAGTTCCCGAAAGGTCCTTTGGCGATCGGTCGAGAGGTCGTTGATCCAGAGGGAGAAGTAGTAATCGGCGGAAATAAATTAGTTTTATTGTCTCCAACTCAGAGTGTGATGGATCGATTGGCGGCATTTTATCATTGGAATGATCGTCAGAGTCTTGATCAGGCTCTTTGGATTGCTGAAAAACACCCGGTGAATGTTGAAAAAATTCGAGCATGGTCGCAATCAGAGGGCGGGCTTCAAAAGTTTCATGAATTTTTGAACAGTCTTAAATCATCAGTAAAATAGTTGGGAAGTGGTGAAATTGGATATGTCGCATGAACTCATGAATTTGCCTAAAGAAAATATCACTCCCGCGCAAGCGCAAAATCCCCGCTATATCGATACCCTGATTGTGGGGACTTGGCTTATTGGCAAAGCCGAGAAAACGAAAAAGACTTATCAAAAGGTCCTCCGGCAGTTTTTCGAGTTTCATCCAAAGATTTCGATTCAAACGACAACTACAGCCCATATTTCGGTGTTTTTAAAGGATATGGAAAATCGCGGGGCCAAGGCCACGACTTTAAACCTTTACATGAACGCTTTGGGATCTCTGTTTAAATCGGCCGTGAAACAGAGGCGCATCGAGAGTGACCCTTCTCATCCGCTAAAGAATTATAAGGTCCAGGATACGGTCTATCAAAAAGTTTTAGATATTTCGCAGATCAAGCAGATGGTTTTAAAAGAAAAACGGCCGCGTAATGTTTTACTCATTAAAGTGCTCTTTTATTTGGGTCTCCGGGTCAGTGAAGTGGTGGAGATTCTTTTAAGTGATTTTGTGATCCGTAAAGACGGTGTGATCCTCAACGTAAAAGGCAAAGGCAGTAAAATCCGCCAAGCTCCCGTCAGTGAGGAACTTTGGCGAGAAGTTCAAATCTATGCCCAGGAATGGAATCTGCGACCCAGCGACTTTCTGTTTTTTGATGAAAAGAACAAGGGGAAGCGGATCTCCACAGTGTCGATTTGGAAGGCCGTGAAGTCATCGGCGAAAAAAGCGAAAGTGGATCCTCTTCCTTCGCCGCATTGGTTCCGGCACACGAGTGCGACTTTGTCTTTAGAAGGTGGGGCACCGATTCATGTGGTGCAGGCGAGGCTTGGCCATGCAAGTCTTTCGACGACTTCTAGGTATTTGCATGCGAAGGCCAGTGAAGGATTGAGTAAGTATTTGCCGACTTTGGATGAATAAATTTAGAATATAAAGTGGCATTTCATTCAATCACAGGCCCCTCCTGTCCAATCCCACGTAGTTTGACCGGTTTCAAGGGGGGCAAATCCCACGTAAGTGGACCGGCTTTGGGGGAAGTAAATCCCACCTAATTTGACCGGGCAATTGCTTACGTTTTCAGCACATTTTCTCCATCTGATCCCATGCGCTAAGCTGCTGGTTTAACAACCAGACTACAGCAAGGAATACGCATGCGGAAACTCAGAAAAAAGGACTTGGAGAAAATCACAGTGGACCGAAAAATCGTCGAAGGCCTTCGCGAAGGACACTCACTCACCGCACTGACTAAATCAACTGGTAAAGGCAAAGGTTACGTCATAAAAATCCGCGACCAGGCGATAGAGCATGGCTATGTAGCCGTCGCAAACCCAGAGAAGAAAATCTACTGCAAAACCTCAAAAGAAATCCCACCTTACCCAGAGGCGCTGTTTCCGCTGCGCGATGGTCGCAGCGAGAAGGCCATTGAAACGGATGCCATCTTAGATCCCAAGCGCGAATGGATCAAGGAGCGCATTGAACTTGGCTGGAGTCCGCAAAGTATTTTTGAAGAGCTTCCGCTCTCTGTCCCGCGATCTAACTTCTACCGCTACATTCACCGCCACAAACTTATGCGATCCGCACCTGCGCGCAATGTGATGGAGCTTGTTCACTCACCGGGGGAATGTCTGCAGGTGGACTGGGGAAAGCTCTTTGACGTCGTCGATCCTGTCACAAAAAAGAAAAAAACAATTTGGATTTTCGTTGGCGTTCTTGGGCATTCTCGTTACGAGATGGCCCGAGTTGTAGAGAAACTCGACTTTGAAACAACTGCCGAAGTTTTAATAAGCATGTTTGAGGAACTTGGCGGAGTCCCTCGTAAAGTGACTTCTGATAATCCCAAAGTCTTTGTTCATGAGGCATCAAAGCACGAGCCGACGTTGAACCCGGCCTTTGAAAGACTGGCCTCGCACTACGGGTTCGTTGTCGAGGCATTGCCGCCTTATTCTCCAGAGAAAAAAGGCAAAGTGGAGCGAATGGTTCCAATGAAGCGTCGCCTTTTTGAATCCTACGATAAGTCCCAATATTCACTGAGCGGCGCACAGTCACACATGAATAAAAAGATGAGTATCGCCAATGAGAGAAAGCACGGGACTCACCTACAAAAACCTTTGGATGTGTTTCTTAACGATGAAGCCTCGTTGTTAAAGCCTCTTCCTTTATTACGCTACGAAGTGGAAACCATCACTCGCTCAACAGTGAGGTCTGATGGTTATGTTCGCTTTGCAAACAAGTACTACCGAGTAGACACAAGACTCAAAGGCGAAATAGCTTTGGTGATTGGTAATTCAGTTCAAGTAAGTATCTACTGCAACGGTCGACTGTTAGAAGTTTACGAGCGCATCCAAGATAAATTCACAAGTAAAGCCTGTAAAGATCATTACAAGGAGTCTTGGGAGAAGACTCTTCAAGATCATGGTCACTATCTGAAGCAAGCAAAAATTATCGGCGTCAATGTTGAGCGCTTTGTAGGAATTATTTTGGCTCGAGGCGAAGGTTTTGTTGATACACGCAGCGTATGGGGTCTTCTGACGCTGAACAAGAAGTACAGCAATGCCGACATCGACAAGGCCTGCCTTTCAGCGCTGGAGTTATCACAGGTAAATTTAAAAACAGTTCATCAACTATTGAATATTATGGCAAAGCCAAAACCCAAAGCTCCTCGTCATGAGGAGGTTTTATCCGCGCAGACGGTGGGAGGTAAGTTTGCGCGCGACATGAGTGAGTATAAAAACCATTTACGTCTGGTTCATAGCAACCAGGCCCACTGAAAGGAAAGACAGTTATGACAATAGATGTGATACGCGATCAGTTAAAGCAGTTACGAATGCCCGCGGCATCCGCAGAGATCGAGGGTTTAGTTCAAAAAGGAAAACGCAGCCAGGATCTTAAGTGGCTCAGTGAGCTTCTATCCACGGAATTAGATGCAAGGGCAGATAACGCCGTAGAAAAAAGGATTAAGAAAGCGGAGTTCCCAGAGCGAAGAAGCTTTGAGCAGTTCAATTGGGATTTCAATAAAAAACTCCCGCGCGAAAAAATCGAGGATCTGAAAGATTTAAAGTTTATCGAGAACAACGAAATTGCATTGTTTTTGGGAAGTCCCGGCACGGGCAAGAGTCATCTTGCGATTGCTCTTGGGATGAGCGCTGCGCAGGCTGGTCACAGTGTTTTTTGTACGAGTGTAAAAAGACTTGGGACAAAGATCCGTAAAGCGCGCGAGAACAATAAGCTCGATGTTTTATTCAAACAAATTCTAACATCAAAGCTATGGATCTTGGATGACTGGGGCGTCGTAACAATGCCACGAGACGTGAGTGAGGAGATCTTCGATTTATTTGATCGACGCAAGCACAATTCGGCTATGATCTTAACCAGCAACCGCGACGTTGAAGAATGGCCACAAGTTTTTACCGATCCGATCCTGGCAAGTGCTGCCATCGACAGGATGTTCGAGAATGCCCATATTTGCATTTTTGAAGGCCCCAGTCACCGCATGAAGGGACGAATAACTTTCAACGATATTGACAGCGAGTAGAAAGACCAATAAACCCTCAAAAATCAGGTGGTCAAAGTATCTGAAACGAACCCGGTCAAACTAAGTGAAACGGAACACCTCCATTTTAGCAAAATCGAAATTTGAATGCGGTTGGTTTGTGGTATACTTAAATCAGTGGACAGTGAAATAATAGCATTGGGTTTTCCACCCAAAAGAGAGACGACAGGCGCCGGGGCTCAGCGGTAAATTTCAGGGACGAGACGGATATTCATCGAACGGCCTCTGGGGAAACGAAGGCCAAAAGACCCCAGCTGAACGCCACTACAGCACCTTGGAAAGTGCTACGATAAACCTTAGGCAAAAGTGGTAAGTCCCGCATGAGATCAGACGGGCAGAAGTAGCTTGAGAATGTGCGGTGGTTTTTATTGACCTGATTCACAGGTGAATTTCGTTGTTTTAATCCTCGGGCGGCTCTGATGTGTGGGGAAACAAAAAAAGGGTCCCGGTTGGGACCCTTTCAGGGGTGATTTTTCAGAATGTCTCAGGAAGATCTTAGCGCTCTGCCTGAAGAAGTTTCCAACCACGCACGTAAGCTTTGTACTCTTCAACCTGAGTGGAAGTTTTGGAGCTTTCACGCAGATTCACAACTTCACAAGAACCCTCTTTAGAGTCTTTGACTTAAATTCTCCTCTCGAGACTGTGTCACCCCTGCTCGGACAGAACAGTAATAGATCCAGAAAGCTTGTGGTCTCTTCTTTTGTGTAAAGATCAGACGGAGGTTGCTGCATGACCGACTTTTTCGGTGATGATTTTACGGCAGAGTTAAAAGCCTATTTTCTAGATAGTCTTGTCAAAGAGACTGAAAAGTTTATCGATTTAGTGGATGAAACCACGTGGAAGAAAATTCATTTAGAATTAGTCGAAAACACAAAAGTGTGGGCCATTGACGCGAAAACTAATGAATTTCTTTATTTTGAAAAATGGCTAGAAGATTTTGAAGAGCGAAATCTGAAAATTCAAAGCTTTGATGGTCTTATTGCAGCAATTGAATCTATAAAAAAATATGCAGAGTCTTTACACACAGAAAAAGACTCTCTAGATTTGGCCTCACGTTTTGAGTCAGTAGTTCAATCTCGTAAACAATCGCAATTTCTTCATTGTAGATTCGGGACACAAGAGTTTGCAATCCCACTTATAAGCATTGTTGAAATTATTGGAAATTTAAGGCTATTCAATCTTCCGCAAAAGCGCGAGGGTATTCTTGGAGTTATTCCTGTCCGTGGTGAGGCGATTCCTGTAATTAGTTTTTCTGATCACGGATTTGTTTCAGCCCAATTAGGCAACAATTTGTTTGTAATATGCGAACATGAAGGCTCACGCTTTTCACTTCCTGTTACGAAAACAGAAGATTTGGTGAACTTAAGTGAATCAGATTTTCTCAGTGCTGAAGAGCAGGGCATCTTGATCAATGCTTCATTCGTAAAAAGTTTTTTCATAAAAGATAACAAAAATATTATGGTTCTAGATTTAGGAAAACTGGTGGCATCATGAACACACATTATTTATTTCCAGGAAAGTTCGCTGCTTTTAAAGAAGAAACTGTCATTTCAACTCTATTGGGTTCTTGTGTCGCAGTTGCCATTTATGATCCAACAACTCATATTGGCGGCTTAAATCACTATCTCCTTCCCGAAGGTATGCCTGACGAGCGCCCTAATGCCAGATATGCAGTAAGTGCCATTCCGATGTTGATCGATGAGTGTGTGCGTTTGGGTGCAAATCGTTCGAAGCTTCAAGCAAAAATCTATGGTGGGGCAAATGTTATTAGTGTTTCGAACTTAGGTGACGGAATTGGTAAAAGAAATATTGAGGTTGCAGAAAAAATGCTTCGCGATATGGGTATTCCGATTATTGAAAAAAATGTGGCAGGTGAATCTGCACGCACTATCAAAGTAAATACCTCCAATTTTAATGTTGTTCACAACTCGTCTAAAGAATCGGGCAATGTGGATAAACCTGTGGATGTATCAGGTTTCAAGCCCTTGTCTATAGCGAAAACCGTGAAGGTGCTCATAGTTGATGACTCAGCGACAGTACGTACTTTATTTACAAATATTTTTGCCAAAAGTGGCTTAGAAGTTGTTGGAGCAGCCGCAGATGCTTATCAAGCGCGAGAAATGATCTTAAACAAGAAACCAGATGTTATGACGTTAGATATCGAGATGCCCAAGATGTCTGGTGTGATGTTTTTAGAAAAAATTATGAAGCATCATCCTATTCCAACGGTGATGGTTTCTTCTTTGGCGAGTACCGGTGATGCGGCTTTGAAGTCTTTGGAGCTTGGAGCTGTTGAATTTGTACATAAGCCTTCTCAATTTGATCCTGCAGTATTGAAGGATCTGGCAGGAATGCTTGTTGATAAAGTGAAAGCTGCGGCATCTGTTAATGTGTTGAAAAAGATTAGAGAGACTCCGGCTCTAGTGACAGATCTTAAGAATATTACAACGGATGCTGTGAAAATCAAAAAGGCAGCCGAACTTAAGGTGATTGTTTTAGGTGGCAATGCGGGCTCGGCAACGGCCTTACCAGCTCTCGGTTAGCCCCTATCGGGGCGAGGAGTGCAACATAAGGACTCATTATCGGGGAGTTTGAGCGTAGTTCCCTTGGGAGCATAGACATTGGGTTTCAGGAAACCCTCTTTTATATGTCTTAGACTACTTTTCCCCCACGAGGATAACCCGCACAAAGCATGCGGTCCGTGATGACATTCTTATAGTTTTGATTGCAGGTTTCTTTTGAGACCAACGGAACATTTACTTTCTGCAAACGTGAAGGCAAACCAAAAGAATTTTCCTTCGTAGCTCCCCAGCCGGCCACAGTCGCCATAATTTGACTGTCAGAGTCTGCTGGAATTTCGATTTCCTCCGTATTGATGACAACAGGTTCATATTTTGAATCTGTCTCTAGTTCAATCAAAGCAAAGTCAAAATCAGCATTTTTATCATCATATTGAGGATGCGGAATCACACGCTTCGTTTTGATAGACTCTGCTTTTGCGGCATTTCTTTGATCATGCAAGCCTATGACAACTTTTCGGATGGTTGATCCCTGAACACAGTGAGCGGCCGTCAAAACCCAGTTCTTCTTGATTAGAGAAGCGCCACAGAAATGTCCCGAAGATCCATGCAAGGACACAACAAACGGAAACTCACCAGCTGTGGCTTCCACTCCGCCGACTATTTTTGATTGAAAATCCCCAGCCTTAGCCAGTGATACAGAAGACACAATAAGACCTATCGTCATCAGACGAGCTATTATTTTCATTACTTTCCCCTCTATCGTAATGAGTATTTGGACCTTCACCAGTTTCACAGCATCACTTGCTTTACGACAAAGGTTTGTATTCAATCAGGACCTTTGTAGGGGTGAATAAAATGCCCTTATCGAAAAATGCCTCTAACATTTCTGGAAACTCCTTGGTAAAAGAGCCCGGAACAACTGGGAGTGTGGTGAAAGCCTATGTCAGAACAACGCTTTATTGATATTGAAACAAAAATTGCCCACCAAGAATTTCTGCTCGAGGAGCTGAATCAAGTTCTTTACCAACAACAAAAAACCATCGATTTATTGGAAACCACCCTTAAGACACTGACAAAACGCCTCGAAGGACTAGGGGATGGCGACAGTATCCGTGGGCCCAACGAAAAACCACCTCATTACTGATTTCCTGAGTTGCCTGTCAATACTATAGGCAACTCTGAATTATCTTACCGAAGCCCCTCAGGCTTGATCCTAAGACCCAACCTAGTGGTCTTAAGTATCCGGAAATAGGAACGCCTTTTGCATTCTTCGTTCCCCTATGAATATTTTAGAAATATTTCTGCAAACAAGTCCCGCTTTGCTTTATGTTCTGGCGACCCTAGGAACTGCTATCATATATTTCTTTACGGCGGGGTTGGCTTATATTGTCGTTCAAAGCCTTAAACAAAAAGAAAGTCCCCTTTTACTGAATAAACATCCCTTTAAAAAAGAAAACGTTTACAAAGAGCTCACTTGGTCCCTCGTCTCTATTGCTTTCTTTGGCTTTAATGCCCTTGCAATTCAAGGGCTCGTTCGAACGGGCCTCGCACAGTTATCCACCACCCCCTTCAATCTTTCATCTGCTCTCCTCGAACTTTTTTTGTTTCTGGTTTGGAATGAAATCCATTTCTTCATCGTTCATCGCTTGTTTCACACTCCGTGGTTGTTCCGCTTTCATAAAATACATCATGCTCAATCAAATATTTCGCCGCTCTCCATATTTTGCTTTCACCCCTTAGAGGCCATCGCTTTGGGAAGCGTGATTCCCTTGATCTTACCCTTCTATAATTTTCATATAGAAACAGTTTTCTTATTCGTCCTCTCTTCGATGCTTTTGAACACTTGGGGACACAGTGGGCTCAACTTGTTTTCGTCTGCTACGTGGCCTGAGGCTTTACGAGCGTCTCAGCGACATTTTGATCACCACAAATTTCACAAGATCAACTTTGGTTTCTTCTTTAGGATCTTTGATAAATGGGGAAAAACATCGAAAGAGAATCTGGTGAGCAAAGCAGGTCCTTCCGCCGTTGTTGCTCTGCTCTTGGTCTTAGGTGACCACGCAGAAGCTCAACGTCAGATCTATGGAAAACGTCTCCTCGAGTTGGATCGCTACTATCACGTCACACATTTTGACCTTACTTATTCTCCTTATACAGAATTAGAGATCAAAAATTTAATTGAGGAATCAGAGCCCCTCGATATCTCCTGCGACAAAGATGTCCTTTTCCTTGTGGGTAAGAAGAAGCAGAAAACCAAGTCTTATAGAGGACTGCTTTATCCACAGACTAATGCCCAAAAGATTTATATGAGATTCGATGATCAAAACTCGAAGTGCACGGCCAAAGTAATGGGCTACCGTATTCAAATAAACCCCGAAGTGGACGCCCACCCTTCCGTTGCCCAACTGCGCTCAGTAACCGACAGATGCCAATTGAACACCCCGGCGTCTTCTCCTCTCTCATTGGGCTGCCACCTGCAAACAGAGGATGTTGAGATCCTAGCCAATCCCTACGACGCTCTTAATGCACGTTTTAAGATGCTTATGGGTTACGAGTTAAGCTATGCAGATTATCTAAAAAAAGATCCCCGGATGCCTTTGGATTTTTCTCATACGCCTCAGTTAGACCTTGTTGTGTTCGACACACTTCAGATCATGAAAGACTTCGTGGGTACGTTGCACATCCGTATGCTGGAACATCACCTGCGCCAAGGGGCGAAAGTCTACATCACAACATCGAAGGCTTTACTTCTGCCCCATGAAACGGGATGGCTCTATGAGCTGAAAAGAAGATATCCTGAAATTCACTTTCGCACTTATGAAAAAACTCCAGAAAAGTTGAATCTGAAAGAGTCCTTTCATAGCCTTCACCGCAACAGTCACGTGAAGGTGCTTTTGACATACTCACAGGAACACCCTGAAAACAATGCCCTTATCGCCGGAGGCAGAAATGCTTCGGAGATGTATTTCTATGCGCAACAACCTGACAACTCCAAATATCCTGAGATTATACAATGGGGCTCTGAGCCCTTGTATGGCTGGGTCTATTTCAACGATCTGGATTTCAAAGTCAGTGGGTCTTCCGTGACTGCAGCCCTCGCCCGAAGCTTGATGTCTTACAACGAAGAACTGCCCTGGAATTTATCGCAAGAAAAAATTCCTGCCCAAAATGAAGAGGACACCTCCAACATGTCTTTCTTTTTATCCTCACCTTTTGCCGAAGGAAAAGGTCAGCTTGAGGACGTCTATGTAGACCTATTTAACAATGCTCAAGACTCCATTCACATCTACAGTCCTTACATCAATTTCACAAAAAACATTGCTCAGGCTTTGAACGAAGCCCAACGTCGTGGAGTCCGAATTGACATCACAACAAATCTTAGCGTCGAAGGGGACTTCATGCCCGGGATTCTGCAACCGGCAATGAATAGGTCTATCCGTGAAGTTGTCAAAAAATACCGTATCCAATACTTCTCTGCAAACAAGCAGATCTATCACACAAAGGCTGTGGTCATTGACAATACTATGATTGTTTTGGGTTCAATCAATATGAACCAACGAAGTTTCATCCACGACACAGAAATTGCATTCTTGTTTAAAGATCCCAAAGTCTTGACTCAGTTTGAACGGGTCTTTTCTCATGGTATCCGCCCCTACGTACAAGAACTCACCCCAGAGCAAATTCCACGGGCGTCCCTGATGGAACTTTTGGTGTCTCCATTTATGTCGGTGTTCTAATGAAGGAAACTCAACATCGCTCGCAAGCTTATATCGAAAAGATGGTGCGTTGGTTATGGCCCGTCTTGCGCTTCGTCTTTCGCTTGGAAGTGACTGGTACAGAACACTTAAAGCAACAGGCCTGCCTTCTGGTTTCAAACCATAACTCGGGAGCCGTCATCGAAAGTCACTCTTTGGTTTCGCTGATGGTTCTGCAAAAGATCCGAGCCTTCGGCTTGAATCACCAGGCGCTTTTCAAGATTCCTATTGTTGCAAAACACTTTAGAAAAATAGGAGCTATCTCCGCTTCTCGTGAAGCCACTCAAGAAGCGCTTAAAGAAGGCGCTCCAGTTCTGATCTTCCCAGGAGGAAACCGTCAGGCATTTCGCCCTCTTAAAATGCGCCATCAGCACTCTTTTCCATGGGCCAAGGGGTGGGCAGAGATTGCTGTGCAAGAAAAAGTTCCGGTCGTGCCGATTAAATTTATCGGAAGCCATTGGGTAAATCCGATCCTTTTCACCTCTAAAACACTTTCAACTCTTTTAGTTCTACCTCGTCTTCTAAAAGTGACTTGGTTTCCAGTCAGTGTTTCACAAATTCTAGCGGCGTTCCTTGTCGGCAGCCTCGGCTTCACTTCCGGTGTTTCTGGCGTAGCCTGTCTGCTGATGATCTATTTTGCTTTTGTATTCACACCGCTGATTCCGGTGGTGCCGGCCCGTATTCGAATAAAAATTTATCCAGCGCTGATTCCTGATAAAGACTTTAAAACGTCCGCCGAGCTTATAGAAGTTATGAACACACTGATGGATCACCAAGATTACCCGGCAGGAACAAAACAAAAGTATGCCCTCAATGGTGTTGAGCGGTTCATGCTTTATAATGTTTCAGAAAAAGTTCCCTATAACAGTCAGTTTATTTTTGATTTTGAAGGCACGCTAAACAAAGAAAAGATTCTGCAAGTCACACAGACATGGCTGACAGAGACTCCTGTTCTTCGCTCGGTGATTGAAGAGTCCTTCTATCGCCCTCAAAGATACATTTATAAAAAAGTCTGGTTCAAGGCTGAAAATATCGTTGAATTTTCTGACTCTTTGGATGACCAGCAAAGAGATCAGTTTTGCTATCGCCCCTTCCATCTGGCATTTGAACCGGCAGTTCGCTTTTTAGTTCAATCGGATGGCCGAAAACATCGAATGATTTTTTCCTGCCATCACTCGTTAATGGACGGCGCAGGTCAGGCGTTTGCCTTCGAGATCTGGGCAAAACTTTATAAAGGCCTCGAATACCCACAAGCCTTTAAAAATGTCCAAAGCTTCTATTATCGTGATCTTAGAAAAACCTTGGGCCTCAAAAAGTTTTGCCAATTGCTTTTCACGAACTTACGACCAAGTCCTCGTCGATCCGTCAAAGGGGTTGCTTGTCTGAATACTTTGCCCGACATCGGAGACCGCCGGGTGTCTTCAGTGACTGCTTTTTTGGATATGAAGAATTCGCGCAGAATTGATTACACAGGAGTTGTAATTGAGGCATTCGATAGCACCTTAAAAGCTATCGGAGACAGCGAAAAGCCTCTCTTTGTCATCATCCCTGTGGGCTTAAGATGGACTTTGCGAGTTCGTGACTCGCTTCAGAACATTCTGGTCAGCTCAGTTCTTTTTCTTAAACGGGAAAAGCTCAAAGACCCTTCTTGGCAACAAGACGTACATAAAAAGTTGGCGCAAGATCCAATAGAGCTAAATCAAAAATTTCTTTTCGGAGTATTGCCCTTGTGCAGCCTGAGCCCTGCCGGACGATTACGAAAACGGTTTTCCCAAATGGACTCTGTGAAAAGCTCTCAAAGTAGTTCCTTGTTATTTGTACAAGCGCCGATTCCTCAGACCTACAGCCTTCCCCATGATTGGGAAAATGTTTTTATCTCTGCTCGAGGAACTTTACTGAAGTCCCCTGGAGTGGGGGTGATTGTGACGGGAAAAAAGAGCCATCAAACAGTGACGGTGGAGTACATTCCTTCCCTCGTCGACGAAAACCATGCCCGTAAGCTACTAGCGGAAATCACTCAACGCATTCATCAAACCATCTAAAGATTTTTTTAATGGGCAGTCAGAAAGACTGCTTTGATCATGAGAAAATTAAAAAAGGGAGCTGAAACAGCTCCCTTTACCAGCTCTCGGTTAGCCCCTATCGGGGCGAGGAGTGCAACATAAGGACTCATTATCGGGGAGTTTGAGCGTAGTTCCCTTGGGAGCATAGACATTGGGTTTCAGGAAACCCTCTTTTATATGTCTTAGACTAGGCAGCGGTTGAGAAATTCCCTTTGCAGAGAAACTCGAATATAGCCTAGTTCGTCGCTTGTTTGCGTGTTCATGAAAAGTAAAATGCCATATCAGCGGTGGGCTTACGAGATCTTTGACCTCAAAGTGAGGTCAAAAGATGGCCTCAGGAAAATTTTTCCTGACTCTCTAAATTTTAGTCAGTACCGCAGCCATTTCTACCTAGAGTGCTGTTTTCCCAAATAAAAGAAGTCTTATTAAATTATGCGACCTTTTTTTCGAGGTCTCTTATTCCCGGTATTTTTCCTGACAAGAAAGTGTCTTGTTCACTTGGATGATGTTGTCAAAAAATCTTAAGACACCGACTAGAGTGACCCTTTGGCTGTTCTCTGCACTTCCCTGAGACCATACCTTCACGTCACCGACAAAAGAGCCGTTCCCGGGGGCGGTTTTTAGAACAACGGGCCCCTCTTCAGTATCTATCAGCTTTCCTTCCAAAACCCAGCCACCAAAAATCAACGTGATATTGGTTGCGCGACCGTCAGCGCCTTCGCGATGTTCAAAAGTATTTACAATCAGTCCATCGTCCTGACATAGATTCCAAGAACTGTCAGAGCCGCGACGAATACGCTGTGCTGTCCGAGCTCGTTCGACACAGTCAAAAGGGCAATTTAAGTCAAAAAAATGTGTCGATTTCAGCGTAAATAGCTGAAATCTGGAAGGTGACCCCTGTTCTCAAAGGAGAGCAAACCATGATAAAAGGGAGTCACAATGAGTCAGATCAAAGAAAAGAAAAAGCGCGCAAGAAGATCGCCAGAAAAAATGGCGGAACTGGTTTTGGAAGCAGAACGAGTCGGACAAGGCGTCGTGTGTCGGCGAGAAAATATAGCACCGGCGCAGATGTCTCGATGGAAGCAAAAGTTTCTACAGGCCGGTATTGCGGGTCTCAAAGAAGGTTAGGAACTATAAACCGGCATTTTTCCCACCCAGCCCACCAGGAGGTTCGGCCCGAAGGGCCTCCTGATAGATGTTGGGATGGAAATCTTATGATTCAATGATGTCGGAGGCTCCGGGAACTCTCGCTAAAAAGATTTGAGAAATTTAAAGATAAAATCATTCACGTAATTGTGGACGATTTTCCAAGGTTCAACTGGAAGAAGCTTCGAAGAACTGGAAACTGGGACATCGAGGATTTTCAGAGAAATGCGCTGAAGCGCGGACTGTTGTCTTGCAAGGATGATGATGTAATTATTTTTTCGGATTTAGATGAAATTCCACGTCCAGAAAAGATAGTTGAATATAAAGATAGACCCGGCATTAAAACTTTCTATCAGGAAATGTATTACTATTACCTGAATAATCTCGTGGTGACTCATCCAGAGCCGAATGAAATGTACAAAGGATATATTCCTTGGCATGGCAGTGTGATGGCCAACTATCGGTATTTTAAGAAATCTCCCAACGACATGAGAACCTATCGAAGTAAGCGCGATTCCGAGCATATTATGGTGATGGATGGGGGATGGCATTACTCTTTTATGGGTGGAACTAAGATGATTCTAAAGAAGCTTAGAGCCTACTCTCATACTGAATATATGCACTCAAAAACAATAACACCAGAGTGGGTGGAGCAACAGGTTCGAGAGGGGAAAGACATTTTTAGTCGCAACATGTCCTTTAGGACTGTGGATTTGGCCTCTCATGCCCCTCAGTACATTGTTGAAAATCGGGAAAAGTTCGAACATTTTATAGTATGATTTTGTCAGTTAATTAGCTGTTAGCTCATAATACAAGGCCAGGGTTTTGGTAAGGGTTTGTTGCCACGAATGTTGCGCCAGGGTCCACTGAAAGGTTAGGAACTATAAACCGGCATTTTTCCCACCCAGCCCACCAGGAGGTTCGGCCCGAAGGGCCTCCTGATAGATGTTGGGATGGAAATCTTATGATTCAATGATGTCGGAGGCTCCGGGAACTCTCGCTACAGAAACGGATTTGACGAAAAACCCTTCGTCTTTAAGGAACATCGTGATTGAACGTTGAATGAGCTCGTCGTCATCGACGAGAAGAATATTGTGTTTCACTCCGGCCCCCATTCCAAGCAACACATGGTTGTATCACTCCACTTCATCAAGGACTGTGCCAATTAAAAAATAGTTATTTTCTAATGGAAAATGAGTTTAAAACCTCCGTAGAGCATTTAGTATCTAACTTAATATTTTATACTAAGTAAAAATTTCAAACTTTAAATGAAGTTCGACAAGTGTTAGACTGTGCTCTAATTAATTCAAGCACTTAGATATGAAAACTAGTGGCGAAAAGACGCCAGACTTAAGCATGAAGCTAAATTAAACAGACTTATAACAAGTAGGAATTGTAAATAATACGTTCATTTAAATATACACATTTGATGTTATCTCTTGTAAATAAACCCCTTGGTTGCTGATCATTAATTAGGTCGGCAACCAAGTGTTTTTGATAACGCAGCCGAGATTTATCATCGAATAATTTTTGAACTCCTAAACGATTTAAATGGTTACTGAGAATTTTGTACTGTCGTGATTTTCCACAAAAATGCGCTGCGAACACTTTGTTCACGCTGCAATTGCTTCACTTGCGAATATGGGATAAGAGGTACCCATGGAAATGCACTACAGAACCATTTTGAACGAGGTTTTCCGCGAAAGGAGCTTGGCGAATTCAAGTTATTCACTGCGTGCTTTCGCTCGTGATATTCAAATTGCCCCTTCGACGATTTCTGAAATCTTAAATGGCAAAAAGGGATTGTCGCCAAAGCTAGCTAGGTCCGTGGCCCAAAGCCTTCGCCTACCAGATTGGGAAGTTGAATATTTTTGCGATCTGGTAACTCAAGAGCATGCAAAGAGCCCTCGGGTTCGAAATGAAGCTAAGCAGCGCTTGAAGGAAAAACGGCAAGAAAACAAGCTTCATATACTCAATCAAAATGCCATGAGATCTTTAACCTCATGGATTGACTTAGCAGTTCTTGAAGTTACACATCTGTCGGAATTTCAAGGTTCCGCTTCGTGGATTTCGAAAAAGCTGAATGTTGAGGAATCTATCGTTCGAGATTCCGTAAAGCGACTTGTTGATTCAAGACTTTTGGAAATCAATGATAAGTCTGGTGCCTGGCGCGATGTATCTCCTCTTTTCAGTTCGACAGATGGAATCAACAGTGAATCCATTCGAAAGTTTCATCGTAGTGTATTGAATCTGGCCCTGAAAAATCTTGAAATACCTGACGTAAATGCCAGGTCAGTTAAGTCCGTTGTCTTTTCAGTGTCTGAGGAAAACGGACTAAAAGCACAGAGAATCCTCAATGAGGCCATTTTAAAAATTGTCGCATTAGCCGACCAAAAACATCAAAAACGAAGCGACGTTATGTGTTTTAGCGGCCAGCTGTTTTCACTTTTAAATAAAGGAGCTTCCAAATGAGACTTATTCAAATCGTCCTTATTTTTGTCATGACCCCGCTGATAGCCCTGGGAAATGCAAAAGTCATTGGAAATGGCGGTAACGAAATCGCACTGGATTTTTTGAATTCAGCCAAAAGAGTACTTTCAATTTATGGTGGAGAGCTCAAGACATACCCTTCACTCAAGGGCATAGCTCTTGGGAGCGTCCTAAACGACACTAATATATTGATTTCTTCGACCTCACTTTTCGTTGAATTGAATGGAATACAACAGGAAGTCACAGCGGTTAATTTTAAAAATCCAGCCATGATCATAATCAATGAAAAAAGATGGCTAGCAATCAAGCAAGACGCGCTGAAAGAGGCACTGGCACTTCATGAGCTGCTTAGTCTTGTGGGAATTGAGAAAACCGGAAACTACTTCATCTCTAAAAATTACTTAGTTAAAAATGGCATCAACTGTAAAACTGGTCTCTGTGAATCCCCTTCGATGGCGCCGGAAGAGACATATTGTCGATTTCAGAACAATTGGTATCCAAGCGAGAAGACCTATAAATATCGATTTGTATGCAAGGGTCATCGTTCCGAATTTGTTATCTACTGTGACCTTTGGAAAGATCCGACGGAATTTGATGGCAATAAAATCGATGCTCTTGGTGGTACTTGGATACCCAAAGACAAAAAGGGTGGAATCTTATCGTATACATATCCGGATGAAGGCGGAAAGAGATGCACCTACGCAGACACAAAAGACGAATAATAAATAGAATCCATAAGGAGATTTAATTATGAGAAATTATATAGCTTCACTTTTAGTATCAGTAAGTTTTATTGGTTCAGCTTTCGCGTCAGAGGAGTTGAATGTTACACACAACGTCCTTGTTAGAGAGGGCTTTTCCGTCGATAGCTGCGCAAGAGAAATCGAACGTCAAACAACTGCAGAGGTTGTTCAGGTGATGGAGGCCGTTTCGGTAATTAGCGTTAATGCAAATGCTCGAGACGCTACCCGAATTGCGAAACTCCGCTGTGTAGACACTGTGGAAAAGAACGGGACTGTTAAGCAAACAAAACTTGGTGAGAGTTCAGAGCACTTAATGAGTTATGAGCAAGCGAAGCTGTATTGCTCTGAAAGAGGGGCTAGAATACCGACCGCGCGAGAGCTAGCAGAATACGCCATTTCCTTGGGGGCGACTGGGATTAGAGAAACCAAGTATCCCGGTGAACACATATCATCGGATGAAGTGCGCGATGAAAGAAATAGAAATGAAGCCGAAGGATTTGAAGTTGTTACCAAAAAGATAATAAACTCTCACGGCTACCCATATTCCACAGTTGCATTTTATTATAGCCGCAATGGATTTAATTCAAAGGATCCGTATTATACCGAAAAACTTTGGAGCTCAGATCTTGCGTATTCTGGACTTACTTACTACTTGTCAGAGTGGGGGCACCTTTGGGAGAAAAACCAATATTTTAGTGTCGCTCGAGTTCGATGTATAGAGTGATTTGCAGCGATTTCCAAAAGCCGCTAAAGAACCCTATACAGAATGACGTGTGCAAACAGTCTGCGTAAATTCGGCCTTCAGTTTTAAATAAATTTAAGCAACGCGCTATGTTTTTTAGGTATAACACCTTCAACTAAACAGGAGAAATTTAAATGAAATCCCTATTAATTTTGGCCACACTTCTTTCTAGCCCCTTTCTATTTGCTGAAACTTATGTCTGCCAAGTTCAGCGTTCAAATCAAACCATAACCTTTAAAAAACTTAAAGATTTACCAGTTAATCCACGGTTGAATATCGACACAAAAGCAGAATATGTTATGGAACTTCAAACGGGTGAACTACCTTTCCCTTCAGTTAGCGTTAAAGGAGTTGCAACAACAGCTGATGTTCATTTCACATTTAAATCAGCCGATGGAAAGTACCAGGCATTCATGTATCTTGATGATGCAGAAGGAACTCTTAATCACAATCGCAAGAAGTACAATTTTTCTGATTGCCAGTTTTTCAAAAATTAAGTGCTAAGTTCGCAGCTAAAAATCAATCAAACAGGCTTCGGGTAAAAACCGAAGCTCTTAATTTTTTGTGAACGATATGGCCTCCCTACTCAGGAAGTCCTGTTTACAACCCCTTGAGCAAAGCTCATTTTGCCTGGTCAACAAACCAATGGGCCTGTTGAAAAAGTCGCGTTAATGATTGCCGCTTGACTTATAAAACGGCGATCATATGCACATGCAAGGACGTCATGAGTTTCAGCCCGAGCTTTTTTCTGCAATCGATTTTGAACAACTAATTCCTAAGTCACATCTTTTGCGACGGATCGATAAGGTTTTAGATTTATCGTTTCTACCAAAGTTAACGGCTCCACTCTATTCACAAAATCAAGGTCGTCCGTCAATTGATCCGTAAGCGCCCCATGACGCCTTTTTGCCGGACCTCTTAAAAGCACATAGTCTGAACTTCACAAGGAGGTTCAGTATGAGATCAATATCCAAACATTCCGACAAAGAGATATTCTGGCGGGACCAGGTACGATCATTCGCCAGGTTTCACGGATCGCAGGCGGCGTTCTGCAGACACCACGGGCTCTCAGTCAGTACATTCCAGTATTGGTACCGCAAGTTTCATCAAACAGATCGCGAAGTACAGATCATCGAGCCATCGCCATTTATTGAGGTTCAAGTTGAGTCCCCCCCTTCAAAGCACAATATGCCCGATGCAAAGTGGGTTGCAGAGCTGATCCTGCATCTTCAGGAGGGCTTGCGATGAAATCCCCGAAAGAGTTTAAAGGAGTCTTTCTTCACAGAGATCCCGTGGATATGAGGAAAGCCATCAACGGCCTCAGCGTTATAGTGCAAGAAGCTGGTATGGGGGATCTAATGGGGCCTTATCTATTTGTCTTTTGCGGTAAGCGCCGGGACGTGATGAAGGTTCTTTATTTTGACAGATCCGGATTCGCGCTTTGGCAAAAGCGATTGGAAAAGGACAAGTTTCCGTGGCCCAAGAAATCCTCTGTGGAAAACGTGCAGTTATCCACAGAACAATTTACTTGGCTACTTGAGGGCTACGATGTCTGGAAGATGAAGCCGCACGCGGAGTTAAAATTTGAAAAAGTTTGTTGAGAGCTTTAGCTGAATGCTTGATACTCGCAAAAGGCATGTCAAAGTCGGAAACACTTTCTACACCAGAACAAGAAATGGCTCTGCGAATTGCAGATCTGGAAAAGCTTTTAAAGCAAGAGCGTGAAAAGAATAAAAACTTTGAGAGTCAGGTCAGTTGGTTGACGGAGCAACTTAAAGCTTTAAAGCGCAATCAATTCGGAGCAAAGTCCGAGCGCTGGGAATCCCAAGAACAGTTAAAGTTTAATGAAGCCGAAGTGGAATCTCAAAGTCCTACCCCCGACAAAGAAGACTACACAGTTGAAGTGCGAGGGCATACCAAGAAGATTCGGGGGCATAGAAAGCCCCTGCCGGAGAATCTGCCCCGCGAGATTGTAAAAGTCGAACTTCCAGAGTCCGAACAAATCACGGAGCAAGGTGAAAGGCTCAAAGTCATTGGCTGGGAGATCTCTGAGAAACTTAGGTACGAGCCGGCCAGGATCAGCGTGCTTGAGTATCACCGGGCCAAATACGGTGTTGGCAGTGGTGATTACGAAAAGACCGCGCCGCCGGTTCCTTCAGTGATCCCAAAAGGCATTGCTACACCAGAGTTATTGGCCGCTATCGTTGTAGGTAAGTATAGCGACGGCTTGCCACTTTATCGTTTAGAAGAGATTTTCGCCCGTCAGGACGTGGAGTTGAGCCGTACAACAATGGCTAGATGGATGGTGCAAGTAGCTCAAGCCCTGATGCCAATCAGAAACGTCTTATCCGACCGGATGTTGAGTGCACACGCCATTTCCTGCGATGAGACGAGTGTTCAGGTGTTAAAAGAAAATGGCCGTTCTGTCGAGAGCAAATCGTGGATGATTGTGCGGGCAACTCCGTGTGAGAAAAGCAAGATCGTATTGTTTGATTACAGCCCTTCTCGTAGCGGCGAAGTGATGAAGAGCCTCTTTGCGGGCTACGAGGGGCGCCTATTGTGTGATGGTCTTGATGTGTACAACGGTCTTGAAAGTGAAACATTGGTTCGCTTCGGCTGCCATATGCACGCGCGCCGCCGGTTTGAACAAGCGGTCAAAGATGGTGCTAAATCCGGAAAAACCATGGCGGCTCAAGTGATGGACATCTACAAAAAGCTTTATGACTTCGAAGAAAAAATACGAGATCACGCACCCGAAGAAAAAGTCAAAGCGAGATTGAGAGATCAAAAACCTCTGCTTGAGGAAATTAAGCAAATCGCGGAATCCAATATCGCAAAGGTTCCAGACAAGAGCAAGCTGGGACAGGCTTTCAAGTACTACTTGAATGAGCATACGTATCTGACGAGGTACTTAGACGATGGGTTGATGGAGCCAGACAATGGGTTCGCTGAGCGCGCCATCCGCAAGTTTGCTATCGGCAGAAACAATTGGCTTTTTAGCGACACGCCCGATGGCGCGGAGGCCAGCAGTATTCTTTACAGTCTCGTGGTGACAGCAAAGCTCAATGGCGTCAATGCTTACAAGGCCCTCTGTAAAATCTTGACTGATGTTCCTCTGGCCAAAACCGTGGAAGATTATGAACGTCTCGCCGACGCCATCTTAACATCCGAGGCACCGGTTTAACAAAAAGGCGTCATGGGGCGCTTACATTGATCCAGTGATTTTTATTCGGATGGTACTGTTAGGTTTTCTTTACAACATTGATTCTGATCGTCAGCTTTGCGAAGAAATTGGGTACAATTTAGCTTATCGTTGGTTTTGCAAACTTTCTTTGAAAGACGACGTTCCAGATCATTCGTCAATCACACGCATTCGTGATCGTCTTGGTGAAAAAGTTTACGAGAAAATTTTTAACGAGATCGTTGAACAATGTCGGAAAGCAGGACTTATAAAGCTTGATCAAGTTATGGTTGATGGTTCGGTGATTAAAGCAAATGCCTCTATTTACAAAATGCAAGAGCGCGATGATAAAAAGAAAGACGATGAAAATGATCCAAAGTCGCCGCATGCGCATTCGAAAGATGGCTTAAGCGTAAATGATTTTCGTAAACGCGGTATTGGTGGAAAAAAGATCTCGAACAAGACACATATTAGTCCTTCAGATCCAGACGCAACTTTATCCGGCAAAGATGGAGAACAAAAAGCTCTTGCTTACAAGACTCATCATGCGATTGATGCGTGTTCTCGCGTGATCGTCGATTGTCACGTAACGACAGGTTCTGTCAGCGATGTCACAATGTTTATTGAGCGAATGAATCATATTCAAGAAAAGTTCGATTGTAAAATCGGTGAAGTTATTGCAGATCGGGGTTACGGGTCAGCGGAAAATTTGGAAGAATTGCAAAGGCAAAATATCGAATCGAATATTCCGCTATGGAGTTCAAAAGTTGGTGAGACTTTTTTCAAAGAAGTTGAAGGTGGCTTTAAAGTTGATCACGAGACCAAAGTAGTTCACTGCCCTGAAGGTCATCAGATGAAATCATCTAGCCACGACGAAGCTGGGCATCGAGATCTTTATGTTTTATCCAGAAAAATCTGTATGAGTTGTCCGAGAGCAAAAGAATGCTTAACGGAATATGAATTTAAAAATCGAGGTAAGCGATTTGCTGTGCCCATCCATTTTAGAATATTTTCTGAAGTGATGGAAAAACAAAAAGAGCCAGAATTTAAGAAAAAACTCTGGCAAAGAATGTGGAAGATGGAAGGAATTTTTGCAGAGGCAAAATCACATCACGGCTTGCGTCGCGCGCGTTATCGTGGGCGAACGAAGATGCAGATTCAAGTCTATATGATATCAACCGTGCAGAATTTAAAAAGACTGGCAACATTGGTCATGGATTCGGCTATTTCATTTTTACAAGAAATGATTTTTGGACTAATCAAAACTCAAAAAATCGAAAAATTGGCGTAATCGGCGCATCACGCTATGAAAATTAGGGATTTTTCAACAGGCCCTAATCTCTCCTGACCTAGAGGCGTTACTGGCCGCAAGAGGGAGTTTAAACGCATTATAAAGCATTAAGTGGTAATAGCGCGGTGACACCAAAAACATTTCTTTTAGAGTGAGCCCCTTACGTTATGGTCACGAAGACACTCTGGCTTAGTCAGCTTTATTGACCAGACTCCTATGGAATTAACTGAAATGTTTTCTTCGAAAATCAAAGCGAATTATTGATCCATTATTGCCGATTGTCCGAAGAAATCGAAACCTGGTATGAATAGTGTCAGATCGAGTCTAGATTTCTACATATTAAGCTATTAAGCGCTTAATCAGGTAAACAAAGTATAATGCTATATTTAAATTATTTTTTTGAACTTAACTTATCGTAATTTTTTTCAACATCGCTAAATACTTTATCCAGCATTGTTGCTATTTCTAACTTTACATCTTCGTTCACAATTGAAAGCCGCTCAAGATTTCGAAAAATTATTTCGGATTTTGTTAAATTGCTTTGTTTCGATAGATTCTCTGGATTAGCAAGTGCGCGTGAAACTTCATTAACTAGATTTAAACAAGGTTAGGAACTATAAACCGGCATTTTTCCCACCCAGCCCACCAGGAGGTTCGGCCCGAAGGGCCTCCTGATAGATGTTGGGATGGAAATCTTATGATTCAATGATGTCGGAGGCTCCGGGAACTCTCGCTAGGAAAGGCTTAGATTGCTACGGTAATAATCTTGCAGCCTTCATCGAGAGTTATGGCCAATTGGTGAAAGCCTATCGCAATATTATTGATGCTAACGAGGAGTTTATCAAATCATCGCCAAACGTCGAACGAGCTGCTGAAATAGCTGGTCAGTACACCATCATTACAAACGAGCTGATTAATTTGCAGGCCAACCATCCGAAAAAGTTAAAATCGATAGTAAACTGTCAATAATGTAAGGGCCCCAATCAGACTATTACCTCTGTCTTAAAATGTAAATCTCGCGAAGGCTGGTTCTACAGCCTTCGCAAAGGCATGGTTTGAATGTAAACACTTAAAGAACCTCAATATGTGAGGTGGCGTAATTTTAACAATATGAACTTAAGGAGTTCCCATGAACATATTAATAGTATCTCTTCTGGGTCTAGCGCACTTTTCTGCCTTTGCTGCAGATACTGACCTTAACCCGCCTTCAATTATTCCAACACCAAAAGCAGTGGCTAATGCCTTTTTGATTCAAGGAAAAAAGCTGACTTTTTCTTTGCCGCAATTTGTGAAATCAGCGACTGATCAGCAGAAAAAGCAGCTCGCATGTCAAAATATTTCTACACTTGCTAGATTAACGCAGACAATGACTCAACATGAAAACGCCGTCACAACGGCTGCCTACTCAATAGATCCTTGGACAACTCATAATTTAGCTGCGGCCAATGATCTGGTAAAAAAACTCGAGGAGAGCTTTTGCATCAATAAAACTATGACGATGGCCAACGCTATGAGACTAGCCGAGGATATTCGTAATTACCAAATTATGGAATAAAAAGAAAATTACCAACCGTATAGCTCTGAAATTGAAACCTTTAAAAAATAAAAACAAATAAATTTAAATTAGGGCAACCTAATAAAATAAACAGGAGAAAACATGAAACTTTTAGCAACATCTTTACTAACTATTTGTCTTGCAAATGTCACTTTCGCATCTACCGTGAAATTGATTAAAGCAGAAACGCAATTATATGCCGGCACATCTAACGATGTGATCACCAATTTAGAAATTATACTTAGGAAAAAAGCAGTTACGGCTTGTGGCTCTGGATTAAACATATCGGGCTTATCGGACTACCAAATTAAATTTGGTTCGATGAATGGCCAAGGTGTTCTTAAGATTGATTTGAACAGCCCAGATTACAGCGGTGCCTTAGTTTGGTCTAATCAATATCCAACTGGTGAAGCAACGGCAAAAGTTGTTTGCAGATAATAGACTTTGCAAAATAACACTGCTCTCGGTAGCGCGCTGAGGGCAGTTGACGCTTTATAACTGATTAAAATTCCCAGCCATTCAAACCGCTAATGAAAATCGAATCCGTTCTTGCCAATGAGAGAAAATAACCAGCGAAATTCTGAAATGCGGATATTTTGAATCACAAAGATGATTTTTCCAACGCTTCAGAAGGTCCATTTCGAAATAAATCACAGAGAGAAATTTCAATTTTGTAGTAGCAGACCTGATTAAAAGGGAATCGTTCTGCCGGGGGCGCGTAATATCGCGTCGGAGCCCTTTGGGGGCCGACATCTGCATTCTTGACCGATCTGCTACCAAGTCAAATACATTAAATTTGATTATAGGTCGGTGACAAATTCCGGCTTTTAAAAGTCCCTGAGCTGGACGCTGGAGCCCTAGATCAATAACGCGATCCTTTTAACTCGGTGGCACGTCGTCAGTAGCGAAATAGGCTGAGTCCTCTTGAGCCCGCTTCAGAAGGCTTAGAGCGACCCGCGCCTCAATGCTTCATGGGGATTGGTTTTTGTTCAGGGGTGCTATTGCAAAACTTCAAATCTCCTCTAGCAACCAATCCGAGATGAGCTTTCTGGAGCGTTGGAAATTTCATTTTCGTGGCTCAAAACATCCGCATTTCAGAATTTCGGTGGATATTATTTCTCATAAGCGAATACCACCTTGATTTTCACCGCCGACTCGAATGGCTGGGAGTTTTAATCGGTCCATAAAAATAACCGCTCCCGGCACGCTACCGAGGACAGTGGTTTAAAGCTAGAGACTCGGGACAACGTCGGTCTGACTGCCAATAGAGGCATCAGACCCAAGTGCCGCCATCATGATTTATTATTGGTGAGAAATACACTTTACGACTAGGTATCCTGTCGAAACTCTGACGTCCGTACGAATAAATGCATTACCAGATTGCTCACCCGGTGCTGGAAGCATTGTCGTCAAAATAATTCCTTTAGAATCTTTTACATTTAATGAAAGAGTGGGATTACTTTGATCCTTAGAGATCAACTCGATGACTTTAACATTGTATCCGGCGATTTGTGACTCTAAGTGTGCTCTTCCGTTTACACTGGTCTCTGTTAAAAATACGCTTTGCGAATTCCCGATTTGATTCAGGCGCGATTCGCAGAGCAACTGTGCGTGGGCATGCGCTGATACGAGTTCCAATACAACTGTTAGCGCTATATACATTAATGATTTCATATTCTTATCTCCTTTTAAGGTTTAGTAATCTGTTAAAAACAAAAATACACCACGCTGCGTCTATTGTAAATTTCATTTTAATTAAATTTACAGATTTGTTTTGAGTTATACTTAAAACATGAACTTAAGTGTTTTTGATTTTAAGGCCTACAAAGACTTTATTAACAAATGGATTCAAGAGCAGCCGAAGGGGGGCCATGGCGTTAAATCATTAATTGCTCATCACGCCCAATGCAATCCAGCCTATGTGACTTTGGTTCTTAATGGAGACGCTCACTTTAGCTTGGAGCAAGTTGAAAAACTAAAGGGCCTTTTAGGTCTAACTCATAATGATTTCGACTTTTTCTTCCTTCTTGTCGAAAGGGATCGAGCCGGAACTCAGAGTTTAAGAAAATATCTGACAGAAAAAATTGAAAAAATATTAACGGAAAGACGGCAACTTAAGAACCGCGTAAAAAGCCAGGCTCCGCTATCAATTGAAATTCAAACAAAATACTTTAGCAGCTGGGTCTATTCAGCCATTCATACCGCCTTAACAATACCTAGGATGCAGGATCCTAGGGTGATTGCCAATCAGCTAAAGCTAGAGGAGACCACAGTCAGAGAGGTCATTCGCTACTTTATTGAGGTCGGAATCGTCGTTGCTACAAAAAAGGGCTATGAGCCAGGAGAGGTTCGAATTCACTTACCCCACGACTCAGAACATATTTTTCGGCATCATGCAAACTGGCGTTTGCAAGCCATGAAGGCCTTTGATCATAAGAAAGAGGCCAATCTTCACTACTCTTCAGTCATGTCTATTTCACAAGATGACTTTCAAGAGATTCGTGAAATTCTCCTAAAGGCTATTGAAAACACTAAGCTAAAAATCAGGGACTCCAAAGAGGAAACCCTCGCCTCGATTGGTGTTGATTTTTTTAAGGTGTCAGTCGATTAATCTATTTAGGATTTGATAAAACGCAGCGCACTCTTTTGTTTGTTTGTGTTCTTTGGAACAAACAGTGATAAAATCATTTTTAGGGCGTAAAAACAGTCCTTCGAGCTCAGTCATTCCTTCCCATGCCTTTGCATGGATATTCCGAACGCCTTTTGATCTGGCCTGAACAACAACTGCATCAAATTGATCAGACAAGCGCTCTATTTTCAAAAGTTCACTTTGGCTCCATGCTTGCTTGTTGGCTACATAAAGTACCCAGAGCTTGCTTGAAACCTGTGCCGCAACTTCCGCCACATCATACCAATAAACGACAGTATCATCACTTCCGCGCAAAATGGAGGGTGCGATTCTGTAGTTCTTGATTGCCACAGCCAGGAGGCTTTGGAAGCGTGCGACAAGTGGATCTTCTTCTTGGGAGGATTCGACGATGAAACTTAAGGAGGATCTCATCAAAGTATCTCTGAGATCTGCCTCAGAATCCATAATAGCGGCTGTTATATTTTGTATGTCAGCGTTGCTCATTTGCACAGATAAATGAATCTGCAAAAATCTTAAAAGCTCATGGAGGATAAGGGCGACTTGATTAAACTCATCCATTTCTAAAAACTGATCTCGAGAAACTAAAACCCCAATACCCTTGATATTAAAAGCCGTCGTGGATACTTGAGCGTCGGAAGGATAATTGGAATCAGAATCAAGGTAGAAATTTGTATCAATTAAATGAAACCTTCCGCTTACGAAATAGAATGGAATGTCTTCATAGGCTTTTTGAAGCGCGCTCCCCAACTTAGAAGAGACTTCAGTTAAGCGCTCAAGTGCCAGTTGAAGCAAAGTATTTACTTCAGTATGTTTGAGAGCGACCTGCTCGATACGTTTAGTTCCATAACTTTTATAAGTTATCAACTTTCCATCTGGATAGAAGCTCTTTGAATGGTAAGTATCGAGAAGCCTTCTTTTGCCCCCAAAAAAGAGGGTGGTTCCACCGCCACTCACTTCGCCGCCCATACTTCTCAATTTTAAAGAATCTAATTTCCTTTGATCGGTAATGTCTTTAAATTGCTTTTTAATATCTTGGATAGAAATGGTGCGGGAGTTGTTCGTTAGCTCGATTTTCCCATCCCCGGTGAGCTTTAACTTTCCGTAAGTACGCTCTGGCGGCAAAGAATCACCAAGAAATGGCCTTTTTTCAGTGTTTAACGCTTGTGCAAGGACAATAATTGGCGTGCTAAAACCCAAAAAAGCTGTGGCAATGGCAACTATATTGAGTCTGAAACTTGAATCGCTCATACGACATTTAATTTGCAATATAAATGCCAGCTTGACGCTTTCAGGATGAACCCATGAACAAAACCCACCCACTTGACCACTTTGGAGCGATAAAAATCCTGCTTTGCTCGATAAGGCTCACTTTTAGGTCCGAGCTGACGGAACTTCAGTTGTCATTATGTCTGAATTCAAATGTATTGCGGAAGCGCGAAAAACATTTCATTTTCGACCAGTATTAGCGATTACTGCCGCTGTCCGGGTGCGTCTGATCTTGAATCTTGATGTCCCCGTTAATTTCCCCAAGGTGAGGCCGTAAGCTACACTTGGATTGTATGTTGAGAACTGCGGCAACACTTTTGGTAATGGCTGGAGCTGTCGGATGCAGCTCACTGCCGGTTATTTCAGAGCGAAAAATCGCTTCTGACCATAAATCCAACTTCGTCTGCATGAGCAAGACAGAGGGAATCCACAAGGGGTGCGCCCGATCTCCAGGGGCGGACTCATTTTGCGAAAGCCGGAATGAGCCTGAGTCTCTCGCCTATCTAAGGCCTTGTCGTGCTGAACTTGGAGTCAAAATCCCAGATGGCATCACTGAATGGACCATTGATCCCATAGAGAACGGTAGAGATGAAAGTGATACATTCAATCGTTTGCCACAAATCCCAGAGAGCTTTTTCGAGAAATACTCAGCATACGAAATTGCGATCTCGCTAGTACAAAGAAAATTTCTCCAAGATGAGATCCCAAGGGCGTCAGATTCCGATTTCAAGTCACCGCACTATAGCCTTTATGCTGATCTGCGGATCGTCATGGAGTTTCCTTCCCGTCATATTCGGGATATCATCCGAGGCGGATTCAAGAACTTACATCAGACTGGCAGAAGCAGTGCCTTTTCCGATGCTGAGTGGCGACTGAGAAGAGAGTCTCTCTTTTTCAAGGCGAAGTTCCCTCTGGAAGCCTATAAGCAGAAAGTATTGGAACTGCTTCCAAAATACGCGTACGCCCTGCCGAGGAACGACATCGATGGTCTGGGGCCATCATTCCTACATGGCTATGCTGACTTAGTCGCTGTCTTTAAAGATGAAATAAAGTTACGTTCCACACTGACCTGGGACGACTCCCTTTTTGGGCCTGGCAGCTGGGGCTTATTAGACGTTAGCGGAAGAGGCGGCTTTCTTCCTCCGCTGACTTTTACCGCATTGAACACTCGGTGTAAGTCGTTTGGAGATCGGTGCCTTGCTCGTGACGGGAGCGACAGCGGTTATCTGGAAGCCCAAATTTGGGGTCCTTTAGAATGGAAAGATGTCGAATACCTGTTGATCGGCTGCCATTCGCAAATGCCCAAAGCAGAGGAAGATAGGGTCCTCAGCCAGGTGGGGACGACTGTTCCCGTTTTTCGATGCAGGCCGGAAAATAAATCAGCAAAGATCAGGCAAGTGCATAGGGGAGAGCGACTTAACTGAGCGATCGAAAACCACTTGATTGAAATGAAAATGGCGATCAGTTTTGTGATCGCCATTTTTCAAAAATCTTCATTTTTTATCATGATCTAAAAAGCAATCTTAATTTTACAGACTCGAACTAAATGCAACCTTTTTTTCAAGAAAATTAAATTTTGGGAATATTCAGTACTTTATTTTTTTAATTTTTAAAATTTCACTTTCTCTTTCAAAATACGAATACCCAGTCCATTCTGATTTGTTTCCGATTATTTTAAAGCAGAGAAAATTGTTTTTTTGATTTACCACAACTTTTTTCTCATCATTTGAACAGTCAAATAGATTGGTAATCTCCAGGCCTAGTGATAAAAAATCATTGGCTTTGCTAATCTCAGCTATCGTTAGTGATTTTGATAATGTATCTTTCAAACACTCGGTGACGAGTTTCTGGGTATTTTTCCCATCTCCGCAACTAATAAATTTTTGCCAGAGCTTATTGGCTTCAGTTTGATTATTCGTCTTAGTAATTTTTTGAGACGAGATATAAGTACTATCTGCAAAAGTATTAAAATTTATCAAGCAAATTAAAATCCCAATAACAAGTCTTTTTTTTCTCATCGAACACCGGTCGCAGGCGGGGGCCCTTTTTCAATAACTTTCATCTTGGCAGGAGGAAAAATGAGCTTTAGAAAATTACCACCACCGGAAACCAAGGCGGAGCCTCCATCTAATATATCCTTAACAGTTAAATCCGAGGGCTTTTCAACTTGATTAGACGTTATTCCGCGACATAAAGGATGGAGAATGTAGCTTTGATAGTTTTCAGAAATAGTTTTATTTAAATCCTTACACACACCAGGATCAATTGGACATTTTCTATTGAGTACCTCTGTTCTTTGAATGATTGTCGAGGCCATCTCTTGACTTGCATAGGAGTTGCAATTGATGGCCTCATCAACTGATGCATTAAAATAGTCTTCAATTTTAAATTGTTTTTTTATTATGAGTTGCCCCTCAACACAGGCAAAAAAAGGAGGCGAACCGTCCCAAAGATCTTTCCAAAATGCTAACCCTAAGTAATTAGCGGCCATATCCCCGTAAGACTTTTGCCCCGCGGCCTTTAGCCCCCAAGGACCTTCTTCCTGTGCTGTACCGAATTGTAATGCTTGAAGAATTTTTTCTTTAGGCATTTTGGGATCTTTTCCAATAATTTTCCAGTAGAGATACCCATGAGAAAAAAGATGGTCTAGTTTATCTAATCCTACGGAATAATTTTTGCCATTTAATCTTAGGGTTATAGAAGGGACCATAAATTGTGATCTCATTGTTCCTTTCAAAATGGAATTATCAAAATTTTCGGGGCCATCAGTTTTGGCCTCCCATTTTAAGCCATAAACATCAGGCCAATTTCGATCAAAAGTATCTTCTAAATGTTTTTCAATTTCTTCGTTGTCACATTTTGTCTTATCTTTATTACTTTTATTATGAGTGTCAGCGATACTAACAAGTCTTGCTTGTACATATTGGTTTACAATCTCATTCTGAGGAGGCGTATTTCTACCAGAAAAATTATCAGGCTCTCCAGCAAAAGCAAAAATAGATACTATAAGAAAAAGCATATATAATTTTATCATTTAAACCACTGCTTGCGATATAGTCTTTGGCCTAGAAATAAATCATTTGAAGCACCAGAATCATGAAGGCTCATTTTCCTAGTCAAAAATCGGGATTCGGAAAACTTGGTATTCATTGTCCAATCCCACGTAGTTTGACCGGTTTCAAGGGGGGCAAATCCCACGTAAGTGGACCGGCTTTGGGGGAAGTAAATCCCACCTAATTTGACCGGGCAATTGCTTACGTTTTCAGCACATTTTCTCCATCTGATCCCATGCGCTAAGCTGCTGGTTTAACAACCAGACTACAGCAAGGAATACGCATGCGGAAACTCAGAAAAAAGGACTTGGAGAAAATCACAGTGGACCGAAAAATCGTCGAAGGCCTTCGCGAAGGACACTCACTCACCGCACTGACTAAATCAACTGGTAAAGGCAAAGGTTACGTCATAAAAATCCGCGACCAGGCGATAGAGCATGGCTATGTAGCCGTCGCAAACCCAGAGAAGAAAATCTACTGCAAAACCTCAAAAGAAATCCCACCTTACCCAGAGGCGCTGTTTCCGCTGCGCGATGGTCGCAGCGAGAAGGCCATTGAAACGGATGCCATCTTAGATCCCAAGCGCGAATGGATCAAGGAGCGCATTGAACTTGGCTGGAGTCCGCAAAGTATTTTTGAAGAGCTTCCGCTCTCTGTCCCGCGATCTAACTTCTACCGCTACATTCACCGCCACAAACTTATGCGATCCGCACCTGCGCGCAATGTGATGGAGCTTGTTCACTCACCGGGGGAATGTCTGCAGGTGGACTGGGGAAAGCTCTTTGACGTCGTCGATCCTGTCACAAAAAAGAAAAAAACAATTTGGATTTTCGTTGGCGTTCTTGGGCATTCTCGTTACGAGATGGCCCGAGTTGTAGAGAAACTCGACTTTGAAACAACTGCCGAAGTTTTAATAAGCATGTTTGAGGAACTTGGCGGAGTCCCTCGTAAAGTGACTTCTGATAATCCCAAAGTCTTTGTTCATGAGGCATCAAAGCACGAGCCGACGTTGAACCCGGCCTTTGAAAGACTGGCCTCGCACTACGGGTTCGTTGTCGAGGCATTGCCGCCTTATTCTCCAGAGAAAAAAGGCAAAGTGGAGCGAATGGTTCCAATGAAGCGTCGCCTTTTTGAATCCTACGATAAGTCCCAATATTCACTGAGCGGCGCACAGTCACACATGAATAAAAAGATGAGTATCGCCAATGAGAGAAAGCACGGGACTCACCTACAAAAACCTTTGGATGTGTTTCTTAACGATGAAGCCTCGTTGTTAAAGCCTCTTCCTTTATTACGCTACGAAGTGGAAACCATCACTCGCTCAACAGTGAGGTCTGATGGTTATGTTCGCTTTGCAAACAAGTACTACCGAGTAGACACAAGACTCAAAGGCGAAATAGCTTTGGTGATTGGTAATTCAGTTCAAGTAAGTATCTACTGCAACGGTCGACTGTTAGAAGTTTACGAGCGCATCCAAGATAAATTCACAAGTAAAGCCTGTAAAGATCATTACAAGGAGTCTTGGGAGAAGACTCTTCAAGATCATGGTCACTATCTGAAGCAAGCAAAAATTATCGGCGTCAATGTTGAGCGCTTTGTAGGAATTATTTTGGCTCGAGGCGAAGGTTTTGTTGATACACGCAGCGTATGGGGTCTTCTGACGCTGAACAAGAAGTACAGCAATGCCGACATCGACAAGGCCTGCCTTTCAGCGCTGGAGTTATCACAGGTAAATTTAAAAACAGTTCATCAACTATTGAATATTATGGCAAAGCCAAAACCCAAAGCTCCTCGTCATGAGGAGGTTTTATCCGCGCAGACGGTGGGAGGTAAGTTTGCGCGCGACATGAGTGAGTATAAAAACCATTTACGTCTGGTTCATAGCAACCAGGCCCACTGAAAGGAAAGACAGTTATGACAATAGATGTGATACGCGATCAGTTAAAGCAGTTACGAATGCCCGCGGCATCCGCAGAGATCGAGGGTTTAGTTCAAAAAGGAAAACGCAGCCAGGATCTTAAGTGGCTCAGTGAGCTTCTATCCACGGAATTAGATGCAAGGGCAGATAACGCCGTAGAAAAAAGGATTAAGAAAGCGGAGTTCCCAGAGCGAAGAAGCTTTGAGCAGTTCAATTGGGATTTCAATAAAAAACTCCCGCGCGAAAAAATCGAGGATCTGAAAGATTTAAAGTTTATCGAGAACAACGAAATTGCATTGTTTTTGGGAAGTCCCGGCACGGGCAAGAGTCATCTTGCGATTGCTCTTGGGATGAGCGCTGCGCAGGCTGGTCACAGTGTTTTTTGTACGAGTGTAAAAAGACTTGGGACAAAGATCCGTAAAGCGCGCGAGAACAATAAGCTCGATGTTTTATTCAAACAAATTCTAACATCAAAGCTATGGATCTTGGATGACTGGGGCGTCGTAACAATGCCACGAGACGTGAGTGAGGAGATCTTCGATTTATTTGATCGACGCAAGCACAATTCGGCTATGATCTTAACCAGCAACCGCGACGTTGAAGAATGGCCACAAGTTTTTACCGATCCGATCCTGGCAAGTGCTGCCATCGACAGGATGTTCGAGAATGCCCATATTTGCATTTTTGAAGGCCCCAGTCACCGCATGAAGGGACGAATAACTTTCAACGATATTGACAGCGAGTAGAAAGACCAATAAACCCTCAAAAATCAGGTGGTCAAAGTATCTGAAACGAACCCGGTCAAACTAAGTGAAACGGAACAGTATTCATACCTAGGTCAAAATGATTTTTACGCTTTCAACAAAGCTGACTTCTGGAACGATATTTTTTGAAAAATCCTGGAATATAAAAAAATCTGAGAAAGATTTTTCATCGTTAACCGTTTAATTGCTTTAGGAATTTTAAATTTCTAAAATTCAAAATGAAAAATTGCTGTATCGATAGCACTTCGATCTGTAGGGCTAGGCAGTCGAGTCAGCACTGCCGACGTGACCTCCGAAAATCCGCTCGGTAGCACGTCGGTCATAAAGACGCTAGGGCTTCAAACAAAAAAGGGCCGCGACAAGCGCAGCCCTTCGACAACATGAATCTTGATTCAATGACCTATCACGAAGCCGTCACCGCTAACGGTGGGGTATCGTTCTGAACAGTGGGCTCAACCACAGCGACGGATTCTGTTTTTTGTTGCTCATCCTCCTGAGCCTTGAAAGCCGCTTTCTTTGCAAGGAGTTCCCGTTTGCTCGCCGACACCGAACCATGCGAACAACAAGGTTAGGAACTATAAACCGGCATTTTTCCCACCCAGCCCACCAGGAGGTTCGGCCCGAAGGGCCTCCTGATAGATGTTGGGATGGAAATCTTATGATTCAATGATGTCGGAGGCTCCGGGAACTCTCGCTACAGGTAAAATAAACAGGGTTTTTGGGCGTTTTTTTAAGGCTGGGACAAAGGAGTGCCCTTCGCAGCCACTACCACGTTGAATCTCGTTGATCGTAATCGTCTTGGAATGTTGATGACTCAGGAGGCCCCCTATCCGATACAGTATTCAAAGGACGAAAAGTAGTAACCTCACCCAAGCTTTCAAGTATTTTTTTTGCGACCGTCTTATCCTTAATGACTGCAATTTGCTCCATTCGGCCGGAACACTTTGGGCAGACAGTCACATCAATTTCAAAGACTCGCTTAAGCATTTCAGCCCAACGAAGTCGCTCTTGCTTTATATTTTCCGGAACGTCACTTTTGCAGGCATCTTCCTTACCTTGGTTTCTGGGTGCCTTCTTAACAATGAACTTCCGATCTTTGAAGTTCGGAGCAAAGCACCCTGAGTACCTAATCATATTGATCCTCGGAGGTGGAATCAGGGCCACAAGGCGAGCAATAAAGTCCAAGGGAGAGAAACTCACGTGCGTTGTTCCATCCCGCCAAGGGGATTTCATCTTATACAAAAGCTGATTTGGAAAGGATTCTGTCAGTCGTTCCGTGGCGATCGGGCCACGAGCCATGTATCTAATGAGCTGCTCTAGTTTTTTTCGATCATTGCCAGCAATCCAAACTCGAGCGTTCAAACTAAATCCATCGACATTAGCGGAATACGGATCCCTGCCTTCAGGGTCCACCTCCAACTTTTTTGCTCCGAAGCGCCGAAGCCCCTTTCCCGCGCGTTCGCCAAATCCGGATTTGTTAGAAATTGACAGTGACGAGATTTCACCAAGACCCTCTTCATCGAAGCTTTGCTGGGAGTCATCATGAAGACTCATTTTCTCCATGCATTGAAAAACTTTTTTCTGAATCTTTGTCGCCAATTGAACGAGCTCCTCATGGGTTGGTGAGGATTGTCGGCAAAATAGATATCCCTCATCCGACTCTACAAACACACCATCGGGGATAAGAGAGTGGGCGTGGATATTGAGATTAAGCGCACTCCCAAACCTCTGTATGAAGGTCACGGCCCCCGTCTGACATCGACCCAAGTTGTTTTTCTTGGCTTTCTTTTTTTGATAGGAACTTACCGTTCGCAGGAATATTTTGAGTGCCTTATTGGTAAACTTTTGATTCCTTGCCATTACAAATCGAATTCGGTAAGGAAACGATAAGACCCACTGTCGATAGGGAATTTCAGGGAGAACCTTGTCCACCAAATGTGCAGCTTCATTGTTCATCCTCTTAGCACAGCAACTTGGACAAAATCCTCGCTTTTTACAAGAAAAAGGCACACAGCCAGAATGCCTGCACTGGTGGCAGTATGTGCGAATGAACCCATTTTCGGGAATTCCACAAGAAAGGAACTTCGCAAACTCGTCTTGAATGAAGAGGGGCAGCGTTTTTCCAACGCGTTTTTGCTCACGGATAAATATCGGCCAATATTCTTGTACTATCCGATAAATTAAACTCTGTTCCGGTTGGCGGCGCTGGTAGTTTGCAGATGAAATTTGTTTAAGAGCCGCCACCATGATGAGCCATGGCTTGCAAGAGCCTCACCAATGAATCAAAGGACACAGATGGCTTTTAAGGCACTCTATTTAAACCCTATACTCAAATCCAAAGGGTCGAAAGATCGATTTCAATGGCATCAAAGGGCACTGCTCGTACTTTTTCATTATCCATGTATGTGTGGACCACCACCCAACGACCGTGGTCGTTCTCATAAACTTCTAAACTCTTTGCGATAGGATCCACTAGCCAAAAATATTTAACTCCTGATTGAGCATAGAAAGGCATTTTTCTAGCTCGATCCAGAGCCGCCGTACTCGGAGAAAGAACTTCGCAAACCCAGTCTGGAATAGTCGAAAAAAATGCCTCGTCTGGTATTTGAGGCATACGTTCACGTTTCCATCCGGCAATGTCGGGAACAATGATCGTTGATTCTAAATGAATTTCTGGCTCATCTAAAATCCACCATCCGCCAGGGCCTCCACTTCCCTGATCAAAGGGACCAGTAAGAGAACCACCAAGGATAGACGATGCACGAGCATGTTTAGGTGCTGGCCTGGGGCTCACATAAAGTTCACCCATTACGATCTCACCTACAACATTTTCAGGAAGCTCCATCCATTGCTCATGGACTGATTTAACTTTTGGAACTGAAGAACTCATGTTCACCCTCGCTTACTTATCTAGACCATTATCCAATAAAACAAAGGGCCTCACAAGAAGCCCTTTGTTGGAAAATCAATTTTCTAGACCCTCGATATCGACAGGTTCCCATTGCTGAGACTCCTGAGATCTCTTGAGTGCATCAAGATACTTTTCAGAGACATCCTGCATGTTAACGGCGTGAAATTCTACTTGAGGTTTTTCGAAGCCTTTGTATTGGAATTGAATATTTCCAGTACGGTCGAAATCTATGGATTTAACAAGATCAACAGGTGCGGTCGTTCGAAACATTCCCATTCCAGGACGAGTACCGCCACCGCCACCACTGGTTCCTGCAATGGCATTAACTGATAAAAATAAGAAAATAATTGCAATCAAGTATTTCATAAACTATCAGCCTCTTCATTAAAAAGATCTAAAGTTGTCATTTTATCCATCACGCTTGTAGCAAATAACGGGATGTCGCCCGGATTTTCATCAATTTTTTTCCGAATATCTAAGTGCGCTTTTTTTAAAATATCCATAACGTCGCCAAAACCACTGATAGAAACTGAATCACATTCAACAAACATGTAGTTTGTGTCTGCACTTTCTCTATAGAAGTTCTCTATCAGACTTTTGCTAATTTCTTTATAGGCAGAAGTTGAAAAAGTATTTTTCTTTAGATCTTTTCTACATATATAAAAATTATCATCTGACCTATGCACAAGATCCAGATCAATAAGTTTTTGAAGAGCCTTAAGCCCTCGAGTGCCATATGCGTCTTGGATTTCTTCCTTCGTCACGCCGTTACCCATTGATGAACGAATAAAAATCAACTTCAAATCAGCTGACGCAAGACTGTTTTCGATTTTTTCTAAGCTTACATATTCTTTTGTTTCCACAAAAGCCTTGTAGGGTAGATGAAAGGAAATAACCTTTTCTAGCGAAGGTCCACTTTTTTCGAGAAGATCTTTATTTGTTGAAACTCCTTTAATAAATGAAACAATCTTACAAATGTTATGAGGCTGAGGGAGTACTCCATCATTCATAATTCTTCGAATAGTTGATTCTGAAATATTTGCATTTCGAGCCAATGAAGACTTTGATCTTTTTTCATCAAAAGATATCCAGTCATTGATCATGACTTTCAATGCAAAAACAGCATCGTCATAATTATAGGGCGTATTTTCCATGGGTCTAAAAGTGTCAATTTAAAATATTTTTGTCTATAAAATTCGTCGTCCCGACGAGTAATTAACGCAAGATTTCGACGTCCCGCCGACGAAATTTTCTCGGGCTATTAATTTTTATAGAAATAATAGCAATTCTCTATGTAGATTTCATTTCGAAATTCGCACTTCCTCCAATAGTTTGGAAGTAGTTTATTTGTGGATTTTGAAAAACAACTATATCTCGCGGGAAGAGTTGAATGATTATTACAACGCATTACAAGATACGTGGCTGGAATGCCGAAAAAGAAGGCTGGTTCAGTTTTATTAAACGCTTAGTGAAAGAGTGCGGAAAGAGAACTTCAGAGGCTTTGTCCCCAGCGTGGCTTAAAAATCAAGTTCAAGTTTTTATTTTAAAAAAAGGTGGGCCAGAAAAATTGCATGGGAAAGTTTTGGATCCTATAACCAAGGCCCTGCAGTCCAGTGGACTATCAGATGCCTTCTACCAAAACACCAATATTGAAATCGTTATGCAAATAGCGAAAGATCAAATTTTATCAATAAAGAAGTAAGCGCCCCATGACGCCTTTTTGTTAAACCGGTGCCTCGGATGTTAAGATGGCGTCGGCGAGACGTTCATAATCTTCCACGGTTTTGGCCAGAGGAACATCAGTCAAGATTTTACAGAGGGCCTTGTAAGCATTGACGCCATTGAGCTTTGCTGTCACCACGAGACTGTAAAGAATACTGCTGGCCTCCGCGCCATCGGGCGTGTCGCTAAAAAGCCAATTGTTTCTGCCGATAGCAAACTTGCGGATGGCGCGCTCAGCGAACCCATTGTCTGGCTCCATCAACCCATCGTCTAAGTACCTCGTCAGATACGTATGCTCATTCAAGTAGTACTTGAAAGCCTGTCCCAGCTTGCTCTTGTCTGGAACCTTTGCGATATTGGATTCCGCGATTTGCTTAATTTCCTCAAGCAGAGGTTTTTGATCTCTCAATCTCGCTTTGACTTTTTCTTCGGGTGCGTGATCTCGTATTTTTTCTTCGAAGTCATAAAGCTTTTTGTAGATGTCCATCACTTGAGCCGCCATGGTTTTTCCGGATTTAGCACCATCTTTGACCGCTTGTTCAAACCGGCGGCGCGCGTGCATATGGCAGCCGAAGCGAACCAATGTTTCACTTTCAAGACCGTTGTACACATCAAGACCATCACACAATAGGCGCCCCTCGTAGCCCGCAAAGAGGCTCTTCATCACTTCGCCGCTACGAGAAGGGCTGTAATCAAACAATACGATCTTGCTTTTCTCACACGGAGTTGCCCGCACAATCATCCACGATTTGCTCTCGACAGAACGGCCATTTTCTTTTAACACCTGAACACTCGTCTCATCGCAGGAAATGGCGTGTGCACTCAACATCCGGTCGGATAAGACGTTTCTGATTGGCATCAGGGCTTGAGCTACTTGCACCATCCATCTAGCCATTGTTGTACGGCTCAACTCCACGTCCTGACGGGCGAAAATCTCTTCTAAACGATAAAGTGGCAAGCCGTCGCTATACTTACCTACAACGATAGCGGCCAATAACTCTGGTGTAGCAATGCCTTTTGGGATCACTGAAGGAACCGGCGGCGCGGTCTTTTCGTAATCACCACTGCCAACACCGTATTTGGCCCGGTGATACTCAAGCACGCTGATCCTGGCCGGCTCGTACCTAAGTTTCTCAGAGATCTCCCAGCCAATGACTTTGAGCCTTTCACCTTGCTCCGTGATTTGTTCGGACTCTGGAAGTTCGACTTTTACAATCTCGCGGGGCAGATTCTCCGGCAGGGGCTTTCTATGCCCCCGAATCTTCTTGGTATGCCCTCGCACTTCAACTGTGTAGTCTTCTTTGTCGGGGGTAGGACTTTGAGATTCCACTTCGGCTTCATTAAACTTTAACTGTTCTTGGGATTCCCAGCGCTCGGACTTTGCTCCGAATTGATTGCGCTTTAAAGCTTTAAGTTGCTCCGTCAACCAACTGACCTGACTCTCAAAGTTTTTATTCTTTTCACGCTCTTGCTTTAAAAGCTTTTCCAGATCTGCAATTCGCAGAGCCATTTCTTGTTCTGGTGTAGAAAGTGTTTCCGACTTTGACATGCCTTTTGCGAGTATCAAGCATTCAGCTAAAGCTCTCAACAAACTTTTTCAAATTTTAACTCCGCGTGCGGCTTCATCTTCCAGACATCGTAGCCCTCAAGTAGCCAAGTAAATTGTTCTGTGGATAACTGCACGTTTTCCACAGAGGATTTCTTGGGCCACGGAAACTTGTCCTTTTCCAATCGCTTTTGCCAAAGCGCGAATCCGGATCTGTCAAAATAAAGAACCTTCATCACGTCCCGGCGCTTACCGCAAAAGACAAATAGATAAGGCCCCATTAGATCCCCCATACCAGCTTCTTGCACTATAACGCTGAGGCCGTTGATGGCTTTCCTCATATCCACGGGATCTCTGTGAAGAAAGACTCCTTTAAACTCTTTCGGGGATTTCATCGCAAGCCCTCCTGAAGATGCAGGATCAGCTCTGCAACCCACTTTGCATCGGGCATATTGTGCTTTGAAGGGGGGGACTCAACTTGAACCTCAATAAATGGCGATGGCTCGATGATCTGTACTTCGCGATCTGTTTGATGAAACTTGCGGTACCAATACTGGAATGTACTGACTGAGAGCCCGTGGTGTCTGCAGAACGCCGCCTGCGATCCGTGAAACCTGGCGAATGATCGTACCTGGTCCCGCCAGAATATCTCTTTGTCGGAATGTTTGGATATTGATCTCATACTGAACCTCCTTGTGAAGTTCAGACTATGTGCTTTTAAGAGGTCCGGCAAAAAGGCGTCATGGGGCGCTTAC
>NZ_AP029178.1:0-48266 GCF_055397015.1 Bdellovibrio sp. HAGR004
AATTCAACGATGCATCCTACATCGTTACTCCCAATGCCAAGCTGTCTGTGCATGGATACCTAACAAAAAAAAATCAGGCGCTTGCAAAAATTTTGACTGAACACTCTGCTCTAAAGAAAGAAATCGCCCCCGCTGATAATAAAGTTATTCAGGCCCTCACTTTACCGTCATTGGAAAATATGAATGACTTAACTAAGTCGATTCGTCGACGTATACAAAGAATCGTCGTGCGCCATCAAGCGTGGATTTTTGTTTCCAGTGAGCAAGGTCCGATTGAAGCCAGACTTCTTGATGTATCTCGTGATGGTTTTCAAGTTAAAACTAACGCTGCGGTCGTGACGATGCAACATTTCCGTGATGAAAATTCGCTCCTCATTTTAATCGTCTCACTGCCCTCAGGCCCCTCTGCCATCAAAGCGACTGTAAAATGGACTGGTGGAGAAAAAGGATTGGGTTGTCAGCTCGTTGATCAATTCAATGCCGACTGGGAAGACTATTTGAGCCGTATCTGGCGCGAGATTGAGGATAGTGTTGATGAGATTGAACCTTTCAACTTTAAAAAGTCTGCCTAAAACGAGACATTTTGTGACTGTAGAACAAATCCTTATTTTTTGATTTGGGTCTTTGCTAGAATATTCTGAATAATCAAAAGTTTTATTCTTTGAACTGGATTCCTGAAGCCAAGCCATACATATTTCTTTTTATAAGAGTTTAAGTAGGCATCATAGTGCAAAGACCAGGGAGCTCTTAAAACTTTTCCTCGTTTTAGCAAAATTTTTAAAGCAAGGCTGCCAGCAACTCCTCCAGCGAGATAGCAGCCAAACGGTAAAGAAGGCACGCGATGATCAGCGAAATTTACATAGGACCGATCCGCCATATATTTTATGTGTTGAAGGCTCGGGGCGAGGCCCAGAAGAAACCGACTGCTTTTTTCAGATTCTGATTGTTGAACATGCATTCCAAAATAATCAGAAAAGCTCATTGAGTGGTCATCGAAAACCAAGGCTGCCGCCCCAGATCCAATAGGGGCAACAGTGATAGCTGGAATCCTTAATTCTCGAGCTAGGGCAAATATCTTAATTCGTTCGTCGAAGGCGAAATAATCTAAACCGTCAAGATAGAGATCTGTGTTCGATAAAAATCGCCTTCTGTTTTCATCATTAACACCATCTGGAAATCTGGTAATCTTAGCCTGAGGATTTATATCCAATATACGCCGACTCAAAACATCCAGCTTAGGTTGCCCAAGCGCTGAAAATCCGGAGCCATTTTGTCTATTAAAGTTTGCAATTTCAAATGTGTCTGGATCTGCCAAATGGAAATTCTGAACTCCGAGGCGAGCCATGACTTCACAGTAGTGACCACCAACTCCGCCAACCCCTGCAATCGCCACTGTGACATTTGACAGATATTGAGCTTCTCCAGAAGTTATCCAGCCAAGATTTCGCGCAAATGCGGGTGAACTAGAGGTGTCTAACATTATGTCCAGCTCCTAGATGTTGCATTGTATATTTCTCGACCGTCGCTATATCTTAAGCTGGCCACTGATAGCATCGTCAAGAAAATCTTGCAGGCCAACTGAGTCCTTAGCGCGAGTAAAGCAAGAAGAACTGCTAGAGAGAAGCCTTAAAATCAAATTTTAAATACACCCGATAAAGATCTTTGAATCCCTGATACAGGTAACTGTCTGCTGTGGGATGGTAAACTTCAGCTCCAAAAGTCAATTCGGTCAGTCGTTTGTTAGGCCATGAATACTGGCCGCGATAAAGTTTTGAGTTGTCGAAGTGATTGTATGCGAAGTCAAACTGGAAAACATTCTCATCTTTGACATTTGTCCGGATACTGTTGGTCATCCACTCCGTGTTATTGCTTTTAAAATATTTTTCTTCCAGACCTTGGTGTTGGGTTGAGTATTGAAGACTGAAAATTGTATCCCATATTGTTGGCGATTCGAAGTTAAGGGCCAGTACTGAGTGAGAGACAGAGTCGGTACGAAGTAGGTCGTCCGCAATGGTGCGAGTCAAAAAATGTAGAATATCGCCTCTAAACACTCCCCAATCATGGGCCGTAGTTGAAAAGCTCAAGCCTAGGGACGAGTTTTTGTAGAAGACTCTTTCGATAAGCGCAGAGTTTTGAGCTAACTGAAAAATACCCAAGCGGTCCTTAAGATTCAGCCAATAAAGATTTATATCCCAACTATCGAATGACATGAAAATTCCGGCAGCCATATCCAGTTGCTCGGGTTGTTCATGCCTTTTTGTTAATCCCGGAATTTGATCTGTATCTACTTTATAGGGATTGTACATTTGGCCCACGTACCCTCGCAGGGTAAAATGGTCCGAAAAATAGTCAAGTTGAATTCCTGGATTGTAAAACTGCATTTTGTTATCAAGGAAAAAACTGTAGCGAGTATCATAAGAACTAAATAAGTTGGCACTATTAAGACCATTCGTTTGTGTCCATTCGGGACTTAATGCTCCAACTGTCAAGGAAATGCTATTTACTTTGACTTGGCAGTAGCTTCTATCCAGGCTTACATAACCATCGGCCAGAGTGACATCTTCACTCTTCCGATGTAAAGAGGTTAGTCGCAAATTGCCTATACAGCGTTTATTCCCTAAATTTGATCGTTGTATTAAGTTGTATACAAGAAAGGAGTCATCCCTCTGGGTTTTAGTCAGATAAGACACCTGTCCGCCGCCCTCAATACTAAAATCATGAGACCATGAAAGGCAGACGGAGGTTGAAAAAAAGAGGATGATGAAAACAAAAAAAATCATATATTGCGTCTGAGGGCCTCAACGATGTTGATTCGAACTGCTTTAAGTACCGGTAGCAATGACGCCAATGTCGTTGTTAATACAATGAGCAGGCTTGATTGGACGAAGGCATTTACAGAAAAAAGAAAATTTATTTTGATTGGCATCGATGCGCCGGGAATTTCGGTGTAAATATTTGATAAATTAATGATATTACCAACAGCGAGAGCCGTCAATGAGCCCAGGATCACACCTGCTAAGGAAAGCATTATAACTTCTGAGACAATCATCTGAACAATCATCCTTGAATCTGTTCCAAGTGACCTGAGTGTTCCGATTTCGCCAATTCTTTCGATGACACTCATACTGACTGAGTTCAAAATTCCAAGAACTACTATTGAAATCATTATAAGTTGAATAATTAAACTCTGAGTGTCATAGAAACTTTTTACTTTGCGAAAAAGTTCAGCCAAAGAACGCCAGTCACGGACCTTATGGTTTGGATAGTCGATCTCAAGTTTTCCTTGAATTTTTTGGGAAATTTCAGACAGATTTTTTTTGTTTTGAACTCTTATAACAACATTGTCGACGCTGTTTGTCTGCACCAGCTCCTGAACGGCTGAGAGATCTACATACGAAAAGTACTTATCTATTTCTTCGGTGCCGCTGCCAAAGCTTCCGACATAGACAAAATCTTTTGCGTTTATGACCTCCTCAAACGAGTTGGCTACTAAAGTTACAACGTCATTGATTTTCAAATTCAGTCGCTTCGCTAGAAGATGTCCAACTAATATCTCATTCTTATTCTTTTTATTATCACTAAAATAGGTTCCTTCATGGATTATCATCGCGTTTCGGACGCCTTTTTCCTTATCTATTTCAAATCCAATGACTGAGACATTTTCTGTTTTCTGCCCATTGCTCATGAGCCCTTGAATTGTCATTCTGCCACTAACAGACGTTATTCCTGGGGCGATGATAGAAAGATCTTCTCTAAGCTTGTCGTAATTATCGACGACCCGCTCTGAGTTATTTTTATATAGATTGTCCCAGAGCAAATTTTTTGCAACTTGCAAATGACCAAAGTGCATCTCGGTCGAGACAGTCTCCAGAGCCTGTATGGTATCGTCGGCAAAGGCCCTGAATAATGTTAAACCGCTCGTAGATCCGATAATCATGAGCAGTCCCAGTAGAGTTCGCTCTTTGTTTCTAAGCAAGTTTCGGAGTGCTAATTTGAGTAGCATTAACATGATAAGACTCCATCCACAATCGTACATGTTTTTATTGAGTACTTCAGAAAGAGGCTGTCGTGACTGGAGCAGACGACCGTTGTTTTATACTTAGATTGAAGATGGCATATAAGCTCTACAATATGGTGTGATGTTTTATCATCGAGGTTCGCAGTTGGCTCGTCTGCGATAATTAATTTCGGATTTTTTACCAAGGCCCTGGCAATAGCAGCTCTTTGTCTTTGTCCACCGCTCAACTGACTAGGGAAATGATGCCCATGTTTTTCTAGTCCAACGTCCTTGAGAAGACTGAGAATCGTGTCGCGATATTCTGCACTCTCCTTTCCCAACAGAAGAAGGGGGTACTCGATATTCTCATAGACCGTCATTGTCGAGATTAAATTAAAGGTCTGAAAAATAAATCCGATATGATCTCTTCGTAGTTTCGTAAGGTCTTGATCTGTTTGACCCTTGATGTCTAATTTTTCGAATTGATACTTTCCACTATCAAACATATCCAAGCAGCCGATAATTTGCATCAAAGTGGTTTTTCCGCTTCCGGATCTGCCATAGACAGAGACAAAATCACCACTATTAACGGAGATACTAACATCTTTAAGGACTCGATTTTCGACTTCACCAATTTTGTATGTTTTTGAGATATGTTCTATCTTAATCACATTACATCCCTGCGATTGATTCTTTATTAAAGGTGTCAGGCGAAAATTTCTTCTTCTTGAATTGTGAGTATTCAATCACTGAGACCCTTTGTGTGGCAGCATCGGAAATTTTGACTTTGGTAACGATGAGTTCATTCTGAATTTTTTTAAACTCAACAAATTCCGCAGTTTTCAGGAGTTTTCCTGATGGAGCATAGAAAAGAGCTTTGATTGGTTTATAAGTGGATGAAGAAAGATGATAGATGATTTTGTGATATGCCGCGGATTTTGAGGATTTTATGAGCTCAAGGACGATTTCGTTACCCTCTTTGGAAATTGTTTTAGAGGTGTAGTCTTGGCGGAATCGGGTTCTTAGAATATCACCATAAGAAACATCCCCCACCAACCTTTGATCTATGCCGATTTTAATTGCCCGACTGGTCTGTGGAGCAAATAGCCAGAGATCTTCCTCTTTCATTAGAAGTTTTCTGTCAGCAGATCTTTCAGGTTTTGTCTGAATGGCAAGACTGGCCTCTTCTTCGTTAAGGACTTTGTACATTGAAACGTCCTTCGAGTCCGACACCGTAATTTTTGCCATCATTTCGTGACTGGGTGTCAGTCTGCGATATCGGTCGCTTTTTTCGAGCTCAACTGATGCGAAAGTTGTTTCACAGAGTGCAAAAAAAGATATTAGAAATAGAGAAAAAAATTGAACCATACTTTGCCTCCATACCTCTTAGTATTAGACTAAGGATAGGACGGGAAAGGCAATCCACAAGCACTGATTATAGACCTTAAGAGAGACGCCTTCGGGGATTGCAGCCGACTGTCTTTGAAAAATTATTTTATATGTCTAGGTAACACGACAAAAGTCGGAACGGTCAAGGCGATTTAAAGAATTGCTCATCCGAACTGCCAGGGTGCTCAGATGGGCTGTGATGTCAGAAGATTGAGAGACAGTTACCTCGCTATAACGGTAAATAAGCTCGTACTGTAATCTGATTCAATTTCTCTTTTTACTTTAACAGAAACATTGTAGGTTCCTGCTGGAACGTTAACCCATGTACATGATGTTTTATCAGTGCAGTCAGTATATTTTTGACCATTGACTTCCCAGTAGCCACTGACGACGTCTTTCGATATTACGGTGGTGCAAGTGACTGTTTGTCCAGCGTTAAGTTCTTTGTTGCAATAGACTGTTGCTGGTACTTTTATATTTGCCGACTCCGCAGCCGACAAGACTTTTACCGTCACCTCGTTACTCACGACCGGCTTGTCGTTGTTGTTGGCATCATAACCTATCGCTTTTATTTTGTAGGTTCCCGCAGTGGTGTTTTGCCAAGTGCAAGAAGGCTGATCACGACACTCTCGAACCTCTGATCCATTCAAAAGCCAAGTTCCCTTTTGGAAGTTTCCAACGAGAACTGTCGAACAAGTCCCTGTATTGCCCTCTTGCAACTGGGCTGTACAGAACACTAAGGTTAGGAACTATAAACCGGCATTTTTCCCCTACCAGCCCCCCAGGAGGTTCGGCCCGAAGGGCCTCCTGATGGAGTTTCGACTGCAAATCTTATGATTCAATGATGCCGGGGGCTCCGGGAGCTCTCGCTACAGGTAAAATAAACAGGGTTTTTGGGTGCTTTCTAAGGCTGGGACAAAGGAGTGCCCTGAGCGGCCACTACCACGTTGAATCTCGTTGATCGTAATCGTCTTGGAATGTTGATGATTCAGGAGGCCCCCTGTCCGATATAGCATCCAAAGGACGAAACGTGGTAATCTCACCCAAGCTTTCAAGTATCTTTTTGGCGACCGCCTTATCCTTAATGACTGCAATTTGCTCCATTCGGCCGGAGCACTTTGGGCAGACAGTCACATCAATTTCAAAGACTCGCTTAAGCATTTCAGCCCAGCGAAGTCGCTCTTGCTTTACCTTTTCCGGGACGTCTCTTTTGCAGGAATCTTCCTTGCCTTGGTTTCTGGGGGCTTTCTTAACAATGAAGTTCCGATCTTTGAAGTTCGGAGCAAAGCACCCTGAATACCTAATCATATTGATCCTCGGCGGTGGAATCAGGGCCACCAAGCGAGCTATGAAGTCCAAAGGAGAAAAACTCACGTGCGTTGTTCCATCCCGCCAAGGGGATTTCATCTTATACAAAAGCTGATTTGGAAATGATTCTGTCAATCGTTCCGTCGCGATCGGGCCACGAGCCATGTATCTAATGAGCTGCTCCAGCTTTTTTCGATCATTGCCAGCAATCCAAACTCGGGCGTTCAAACTAAATCCATCGACATTAGCGGAATATGGATCTCTGCCTTCGGGGTCCACCTCGAACTTTTTTACTCCGAAGCGCCGAAGCCCCTTCCCTGCGCGTTCACCAAATCCGGACTTGTTAGCAATGGAGAGCGACGAAATTTCTCCAAGGCCCTCTTCATCGAAGCTTTGCTGGGATTCATCATGAAGACCCATTTTCTCCATGCATTGCAAAACTTTTTTTTGAATCTTTGCCGCCAACTGGATCAATTCTTCATGTGTTGGCGATGATTGTCGGCAAAATATATATCCTTCGTCCGACTCAACAAAGACACCATCGGGAATAAGAGAGTGGGCGTGGATATTGAGATTAAGCGCACTCCCAAACCTTTGTAGGAATGTCACAGCCCCCGTTTGGCATCGACCCAAGTTATTTTTCTTGGCTTTCTTGTTTTGATAAGAACTTACCGTTCGTAGAAATATTGTGAACCCTGCGTAATACGCGCTATTGACGAAGAGCCCGAGCATGTGCCAATGGCGTGGGCGGAGCTTTTCCCGCAGCGACTAAATGCAGAGCCATCGACAAATAACTTCGCGGATCAAGGTCATTCTTTTTACAAGATTCAATTACAGTGAAAAGTGTGGCGGCGGTATCTGCGCCAGCGTGATTTCCAGATCCGTAATAATTCTTTCTTCCGACTACAGCATGACGGATCGTACGTTCGGCCTCATTGTTTGAAAGAGGAATACGGTTATCATTTAAGAACAACATAAATCCGGCCCACCTTTCTGTGAGATACTCTATAGCCTTTCTTTTCTGACTGCCAGGGCGTGAATTTGAGTACTCTCCTATGAGATTTTTATGAAGACCCTCGGTAATCAACTGACTTTTCTCTTTTCGTAGCCGCAAAAGGTCTTCAAAAGAGGAAGCCTCTCTTTCAATTTCAAATAATCGATCAATATCATCTAAGATTGGTTTTACTGTTGGATCGTGGTCTTCAATTTTTATAAATTCTCTGCGTGCATGTGCCCAACAGAATGCTTGGGGAATTTCTAATTTCGCTAGTATGTTGTATCCAACATAACCATCAGTAACGACAGGTCCACTGTATCCACTCAAAAAATCCTTAACAACTTGTCCTGATCTGGTGGGCTTAAAACAATAATGACTACCGTAACGATTGCTTACCACCCACATGTAGCCATCTTTTTCAGTCTTATCTTGGATTTTCCAAGGGGTTTCATCCAGGTGTAAGGCAAGATCGCTTGATTTCAATTCTTTGAGAATTTCAGCTTGTACAGGTTCAAGACTAGCAGCTGCAAGTCCAGACAATCTTGAGAGAGTACTATTTTGGATCCCTTTTAAACCCAGCGATTCCATTTCTCGGGTCTGTCTTTCTAAGGGCATGTGGCTGATATATTTATCAGCCACAACACTGATAACAAAGTCAGTTGAATAGTTCATTCCTGGCAATAGGCCCGAAGGGCCATTGGCAGTGATAATAACTTCTTTATCTGAGTCTGGAATGAACTTTGGATCCAGTTTATATTTATACTTCTTGTGGATTTCTTTGACATAGGATCTTTCAATGATTTGTATTTGAAAAGATTCATCATAAAGACCCGTATTTTTCCACATTGATGGATGTGGATTGTCGATACCACGAAGTTTTGCTTCTTCATTAAGTTCGTCATCTGAAAGATGGTGCGCAACTTCGCAGCTAGGTAAACCTGACCATTTATTTTTCTTTTGCTCTTCACGTGACACTTCAGCAGGGAACGCCGCTTGGCTGAATAACATAGCCTCGGTTTGGCTTTTGTCACGAGGACGATCTGTGGCTTCAGCTCGTTTTTCAGTGGATTTACCAAAAATACTTCTACGGAGCAGCTTTATACGCTCATCTAGGTTGAATTTAGACTGCAGGCTAAGCGCTTGCTCCTCTTGAAGTTTGGCAACTAATAGTTTTTGCTGTGCAATGAACTCGAGAGCTTGCGACAGAAGTGCCTGCAATATGCGGGGATCTTTTTCGCTTTCAATAATTTTTCGAGTTCTTTCATCCATCAGCCGGGAGTTTGTAAAAACCCTTGCGGAAGATCAACAGCTTCCCTTTGCGTCACTGGGATTTGTGGCGCTAAAGCTGCCATAGAGCGGTCAACAATAGGTGTTCTGATCACACTTCCGTGGAAAATCAGCTTTAATTCTGACAAACTGACCTCCGATCGCCCCAATAGTTCGGCCAAAGACATAAAGTTCCCTTTTTCCATACGTTTTGAAATCAGTACCAGCCCTGTCCCATCATAGAAAATAGCTTTGATGCGCTTACGGTTTTTCCCGAAGAACAAATACACATGTCCCTGATCCATAATCGCCTGCATTTGATGGACACATAAAGAATGTAATCTTTCAAAACCACACCGCATGTCGATACTTTCGCGATATACAAATGCCCGAAGCCCCTTGCGTGTTCGATTTCACCGATTTGACCACCTGAATTTCACGAAGTTTGACCACCCCTTGAGGTGGTTGGCGGACCGTAGGGACGCTGGTTAATTTTCATGTTCCGAATGATCTGTCAATCCTTTAGCGGCATCGCCTCTTTTGCTGGGACCCTTTACTAGAATCTTAAAGGCTCGTGCGGTGAGTCTGTCCGAAATGGCTTCGCAAACCAAAGGGTCTTGAATTACTTCGTTCCAGTTTTCTGAAGGAAGCTGTGTCGTCACGATTGTGGACTTGCCATTTTCCCGTTCATCAAGGACATCGTAGAAATCCTGGAACTGTTGTTCCGTCAGCGCTTTAATTCCGAAATCATCAACAATCAACAAGTCTGCGGAATGGATTCTTTTCAGGAAGTTCAAATAAGTTCCCTCGGCTCTAGCCAATGCAATTTTCTCTAACAACAAGTTCATCTTCAAAAACACAACGGACCTGCTGTTGCGGCAGACATGATTACCGATGGCCGTTGCTAGGTACGTTTTCCCGACCCCTGTGGCACCAAAAATGAGGACGTTAATGCCGTCGTCAATAAAGCGCATGGTGGCCAGCTCTTGGATAGTCTTCTTATCGAAGTTGCGGACTTTCGAATAATTGATCCCCTCAAGACTTGCTTGGGATCTGAATCCCGCAGCCTTTAGGAGTCGCTGCCTACGAAGATTTTTGCGATATTGGATTTCATCAAAAAGAATCAGGTTCATAAATCCTTCATAATCAAGATCCGCATCAAGGGCCTCTTTAATCCGAAGACTCAGTGTCTCACGGATACCCTTAAGAGACAGTTCCGTCAGATATTGATCTGTCATGTTGAGTGGTTGACTCATAGTTATTAGCTCCTTCTGTTGTAAAACTCATTTGCCCGCGCAGATGAGGATTTGGTTTTCTTTCTATTGGCACTGCTTTGGGTTTATTGCCGAGATTGGGGCTTTTCAGCATTCGCTCGACATCTTTGACCGTTGGTTTAGTTCGTCCGTGTGTTATGAGAATCTCACAAGACCTTTCCAGCTTTTCGGCACCATAGCGGCCCTTAAGGCGCAAGATTCCCATCGTACGGCGAAGGAACATCAGGGGGTGTGACACATCAGTTAGAAGTGTGTTGATAATCTTGCCAGTGCTTGGGCCAATCCTGGCAGCATCTCTGATTTGGCGGGCAACACTCATCTCTTCCATGGCTTGGAATTTCTCTGGTAAGTGGGATTTGTCGGTACAGTAGTTACCTCGCTGGTGGTCCGGTCGGCGCTGATGGATGGCGATACGCTCTTGCTGATAAAATATTTCAACATGAGTCAAGGTGACGCGAACATCGAGATCTTTGCCACGCTGCTGGTAAGGGGCTGAGTAGTAATTGTACTTGTGCTGTATGTGACAGTCTTCGTGAAGCTTGGCCTTCTTCCACTCGCCAGCTTCATAGGTCCTGACAGGTAAGGGTTTTAGAGTGGATTTTTCCTGTTGTTCAAATCTTTCCCTTCGCGAAGAACCATATTTTCGTTGGTAGCGTTCATTGAATTCATCGGCACATTCCAAGAGATAGCGGTTTAGTTCTCCTATAGAAAAAAACTGTTGCTGTCGCAGGCGACGACGGACCCACCGCCAGAAGACCCCGAGGTGAACTTCAATAAGGTTTTTGTCGGTTGGTCGTTTAGGCCGCGCAGCCACCACTGTTGTGCCATAGTGGTTACAGAAGTTGTAAAACTCTTGGTTGATGTCCGGATCAAACCAGTCCGCCGCATTCACAGCACACCGGGTGTTATCCACCACCAATACCTGAGTAACCCCACCGAAGTATTTGAACCCCTCGCGGATGCCCGCAAGCCAAGAGGATTGTTTTTCATTAATGGTGGCATAAGGGAAAAATAAACGACTATTGCAGAGAACCTGGCCAAACAATCGGCAGGCTATGAATTCCCCGGTTGCTTTGTCGATATACCCCAGACCATGGGTATCGCCCTTATAATCAATTTCCGTACGGAGTCCCGGCTCATGATTTTTATGGTAGTGGACGTTGATGTTGGGATGACGGCGGCGGAACTCCCGCCAAAATGTCTCATAGGGAACATTGCGAAGATCTGCTGCGGGGTTGGCGCCTAAATTATTTTCCCAGAACTCTTTAATCGGCGTGCCACCCTCAATTTCCTTAAGGGCCTCTTCCCATACGACCTGCGAACTCCAGTGTGGAGAAAATATCTGCACGGTGGTTGAGCTAAATCCCTCCAACAATAGCCTCTGGGCATCACCAACCTCGTATGCCCCGGCATCTTTAAGGCGGCTTTTGACGGTGTTCCTGGCAATGCTTAAATCTATTGCGATGGTCTGAAACCCATCACCATTGGCTCGTCGCCGTACCAAATCCTCGATCATTTTGGGACCCTTCTTTTTGGCCACCGATACCTCCTTTGGGAAGTCCAAAGGTGTATCTGAAGCTTCTTAAAAAGCCCAACGATCCGCGTTAATGGGGGTGGTCAAATGATGCAATTGACCTGGTCAGACCTCATGAAATCGGGGTGGTCAAACCTGTGAAATTTGGGTGGTCAGTTCCGGTGAAATCCGGCATGCGGTCTAAAAACATGATTTACCTCGCTGAAGTTCAAGGATGGTTTTTACGGCAATAGATTCTGGTATCTCTAAAATATATCCTTCTGGAGTTCTAACCGTCACAGTTAGACCCAGATTAGTTTTTTCTTCTAATGAAGGTCCAACTGTGACAGTTGGACCTGGTTGGACTGTTAATGCATGAAAGTCAGATTTAATATTTTTCTTGGGCTTCAATCGCCACGACATAATAGTTGCATAGGGGATGTCGATTTGTTGGGCTGTTGCTTTAACTGGTACATCCAGGGCAAATAATTCTTGGATTCTGGACTTTATGGATTTCGGCCAAGGTTTTCTGACGGAGCTCACTTCGGAATGATATTGCCGAGTCAGCTCTTGGATTTCTTCTATTAGTTGGTTCGCACGCTGTGTTTTCATGAATCGCAGCATGCTGGATATTGATTTCAGTTCCTAGACGCGTTTTATGCAGTGGTTACGATCTCTTGGAAGAAAAAATGAAATATTCATTCTATATTTTTGTATTTATGCTTTTTGGTATTCAACTGAGTCATATCGCCAACTCATCAAAATCCAAAATGTGTATGCATTTGGCAAATAAGCTAGTCGGTGCGGTCATTAAAGAGGAAGAGCTGCATGGTGGAATTCCAACAATCGCAAAAATGGAAATGCTCTCTGAGCGCATCAGAAGTTTTAATAATTTTCAGATCGAATCAGGTTGTGAGAGTACTTTTGCACACTCAACCACTGCCCCTCATCAAAAAGGTTATCTAAATCTTTTGCTGACATTGAAGGCAATCGAAAGTTCTTATGCAAAAGAATTAGGCAATCCGCTTTCTATAGTCACAAAAAATATCCTTCCAAACATTGCTTTATAGAAAATTTCAATAGCAGGAAAAACAATTATGTTACATTTAATGGAAAATAAAATAACTAGACCAGACGAAGATTTTGTTTGCCAAAGGAAGTCTAGGTTGATGAAATTCAGCTGTAGATACAAAAATCTATCAACCCTCATCCTTAGGACAAGCTCAATGAATCAGTCAAACTATACGTTAAATACTAACATATCTGTAAAAGACTTTGCCAACACCCTTGGTATTTCGGTTCAAGCTTTTCACAAGTATGTGAAAGAAAATGGAATTAACACAAGAAGTGATGATGGAAAGTCGCATAAAATCACTCCAGATGTCGCTAGACAGATAGCAATGAAACGAGGCATCACCTACCCTCACAAGGTTATCAATGTACACAATATCAAGGGTGGAGTTGGCAAAACCACATCAGTTCATGCATTAGCTTCAAGAGCTGCGGCTCTTGGTGCAAGAGTGCTTATGGTTGATCTGGATATGCAAGCCAATCTTACCAGAAGCTTTGGTGTGGATACCGCAAGAAAAGCACATCACACTATGTTCGACGTTGTTAAATCTTACGTCGATCAATCAGCAAATAGAGTAAGAGATGCAATAATTCCTTTGAGTGAAAATCTTCATATAATCCCATCGTCGCTACAGCTGGCACATCTGGATTTATTTTTAATCATGAATTCGACAAAAGTTGCTGTACAAAATTTATTTAAATCAATTTTTGAGGATGTAAGGGGCAATTACGACTTTGTCTTTATTGACAGTCCTCCAGCTCTTTCACAAATCACTTCTGCAGCTCATATGTATTCCGATTTAGTTGCGATGCCGATTGAGATGGATCTCTTCTCAATCGATGGAATCGACTACAACATCGAACACATTAATATTCTCAAGCAAAACTACGGGAAAAACTTAGAGATCGCCATATTTGTAAATAAATATGATGGCCGTCCAAAGGCTGACATGGAAATTTTAGAAACACTAAAATCATCTAATTATGGTCGGTATCTGTGTGATTCATATATTTCTATGAGTTCTGGATTAAGAACTACCATCGCCGGTGGTCAAACTGTCTGGGAAAGCGCCAGAAAACATCCTGCCCTAGTAGGGTTTGAAAGCCTGTTATTTGAACTCACTACTCTGAACTTCCAGGTGGAACCAAAAAAACAAGCACCAGCATCTGCAATCATGACTGAGGCAACTGTCTAATTAGGTGAATCATGGCAAAAAAACCATTAAAGATTTCTGAGATTTTAGCAAAAAAATCAAGCCAACCGCCCCAAAGCGTAGCTCTTGATTTTATTGCCGAGTCACAAAATATTATAAATCAATACACGAAAGACTCAGTACACTCTGCTGAAACAGAACTTTTTGAATCAATCACCAAAGAAACTCCTTTTATTGAATTAAAAAATCAGACTGCACAAGTATGCAGCCAAATAGAAGAAGATTTAATCTCTTCTGTCGGTGATACGAATGACACCTCTTTAAACGCTCTCACATCGCCTATACCGAACACTGATTTACCCCCGAGTAATGATATAGGTATTTCTGAAATTGGCGATTTTAAAGAGAAATCAGAAAACCTACAACAATCCTACAACAAACCTACTTCTCATCCTACAACAAACCTACTTCATAACCTACAACAAACACCGAACAAACCTACTTCAAATAGTACAACAAACATACAACAAACATACAACTCTAAAGGCAAAACATACAACAAACTTACGTCAGAACCTACAACTGTAGTACAACAAAATAGTACAACAGTTGTACTTCAAAACGTACAACAAACCCACAACAAACCTACTTCAAATAGATTTGCATGTGGAGTAAACAGATTATCAGGCCAACGCCTTCGAATTCTCAACTACCTATTTGATCTTTGTATTTCAAACGGTTCAAGACTATCGGGTCCCGTAAGTGTGGAAGCTTTAGCTATGGCAATTGAGTGCAATTCTCTCAAAACGATTCAAACTGTGGTCTATCGTTTAGAAAAAGATGGTTACGTTTTAAGGTCCGAATTTAAGGCGGGGAGAGGAGGATGGACCTCTTATGAAATTCCTCAAGATATCTACAATCAAATGCTTCAACATACTTCAAAACCTACAACAAACCTACTTCAAAACATACAGCAATTATACAACAAACCTACTTCGCAACCTACGTCAGAACCTACTTCAACGTCTCCTAGTAAGATAGATAGTAAGAATTATAATAATCTAACTAACTATCTTGAGAGTAATCCAACAACTGCAACATGGTTTAAAGAACTCGATTTCTCAAAAGTAAGTCCAATTGGACCGATGATGGTAAATGCGACGATACGTTCTTTAGTGCAACAAAAACTGAACCCAGAAATCGTTCAAGACTTCATCAATCGATTCACATCCTGGATGGCAACCCAATCCAGAGTTTCAAATGCTGTCGGTTTGTTTTGTGATAAACTCAAAGAGCTTGCCAATGAAGGAGATTCTCCAGTTTTAGCTTGTATGACTGAGGAGGAACGTCAAGTTGAGGTGGCATATGCGGCGCAAGTGGAAAAGGCCCGCGTTGAGTTGGAACTTATTCAAAAAGCTCGAGCCTTAGAGCAAGAAAAAGCAAAAGAAGCTGATTTCGAAAAGTGGTATTCCACGGCCACTGAGTCTGAAAAAGAACTGCTGGTACCACCAAGCAAGTTGGCCCCGGAGGGTTCAGAGGTCCGTAAAGGACTTTTGAAAGCTTCTTACCTCAGTAAAGGGCAATCGTAATGAATTCATTTTTTAATTAAAAAAGCCTTCAAGTATTTCGCCCGTCGAAAGAAGAAATACCCAAAGGCCCCAAATTCCAAGAAAGGAATTGCTACAATCATGGCTGATCTACAGCAAAATAACCATAAAAAAAGAGATCCTGCTTATTATCGTGCCTATAGAAAACGCAAGAAAGCGGAAACGGCCGATAATTTGTTAGCTTTTCCAAGTTTTAATAAAAAACTTAAGCCTGCTCTCAATAAAAAGCCCCTGAAAGGGCAGACGTGGTTTTTTGTGCTCGGAATCGTTTTTACGCTTGCGATAACCTTGACACTCATTCATCTCTGTCCAATCCCACGTAGTTTGACCGGTTTCAAGGGGGGCAAATCCCACGTAAGTGGACCGGCTTTGGGGGAAGTAAATCCCACCTAATTTGACCGGGCAATTGCTTACGTTTTCAGCACATTTTCTCCATCTGATCCCATGCGCTAAGCTGCTGGTTTAACAACCAGACTACAGCAAGGAATACGCATGCGGAAACTCAGAAAAAAGGACTTGGAGAAAATCACAGTGGACCGAAAAATCGTCGAAGGCCTTCGCGAAGGACACTCACTCACCGCACTGACTAAATCAACTGGTAAAGGCAAAGGTTACGTCATAAAAATCCGCGACCAGGCGATAGAGCATGGCTATGTAGCCGTCGCAAACCCAGAGAAGAAAATCTACTGCAAAACCTCAAAAGAAATCCCACCTTACCCAGAGGCGCTGTTTCCGCTGCGCGATGGTCGCAGCGAGAAGGCCATTGAAACGGATGCCATCTTAGATCCCAAGCGCGAATGGATCAAGGAGCGCATTGAACTTGGCTGGAGTCCGCAAAGTATTTTTGAAGAGCTTCCGCTCTCTGTCCCGCGATCTAACTTCTACCGCTACATTCACCGCCACAAACTTATGCGATCCGCACCTGCGCGCAATGTGATGGAGCTTGTTCACTCACCGGGGGAATGTCTGCAGGTGGACTGGGGAAAGCTCTTTGACGTCGTCGATCCTGTCACAAAAAAGAAAAAAACAATTTGGATTTTCGTTGGCGTTCTTGGGCATTCTCGTTACGAGATGGCCCGAGTTGTAGAGAAACTCGACTTTGAAACAACTGCCGAAGTTTTAATAAGCATGTTTGAGGAACTTGGCGGAGTCCCTCGTAAAGTGACTTCTGATAATCCCAAAGTCTTTGTTCATGAGGCATCAAAGCACGAGCCGACGTTGAACCCGGCCTTTGAAAGACTGGCCTCGCACTACGGGTTCGTTGTCGAGGCATTGCCGCCTTATTCTCCAGAGAAAAAAGGCAAAGTGGAGCGAATGGTTCCAATGAAGCGTCGCCTTTTTGAATCCTACGATAAGTCCCAATATTCACTGAGCGGCGCACAGTCACACATGAATAAAAAGATGAGTATCGCCAATGAGAGAAAGCACGGGACTCACCTACAAAAACCTTTGGATGTGTTTCTTAACGATGAAGCCTCGTTGTTAAAGCCTCTTCCTTTATTACGCTACGAAGTGGAAACCATCACTCGCTCAACAGTGAGGTCTGATGGTTATGTTCGCTTTGCAAACAAGTACTACCGAGTAGACACAAGACTCAAAGGCGAAATAGCTTTGGTGATTGGTAATTCAGTTCAAGTAAGTATCTACTGCAACGGTCGACTGTTAGAAGTTTACGAGCGCATCCAAGATAAATTCACAAGTAAAGCCTGTAAAGATCATTACAAGGAGTCTTGGGAGAAGACTCTTCAAGATCATGGTCACTATCTGAAGCAAGCAAAAATTATCGGCGTCAATGTTGAGCGCTTTGTAGGAATTATTTTGGCTCGAGGCGAAGGTTTTGTTGATACACGCAGCGTATGGGGTCTTCTGACGCTGAACAAGAAGTACAGCAATGCCGACATCGACAAGGCCTGCCTTTCAGCGCTGGAGTTATCACAGGTAAATTTAAAAACAGTTCATCAACTATTGAATATTATGGCAAAGCCAAAACCCAAAGCTCCTCGTCATGAGGAGGTTTTATCCGCGCAGACGGTGGGAGGTAAGTTTGCGCGCGACATGAGTGAGTATAAAAACCATTTACGTCTGGTTCATAGCAACCAGGCCCACTGAAAGGAAAGACAGTTATGACAATAGATGTGATACGCGATCAGTTAAAGCAGTTACGAATGCCCGCGGCATCCGCAGAGATCGAGGGTTTAGTTCAAAAAGGAAAACGCAGCCAGGATCTTAAGTGGCTCAGTGAGCTTCTATCCACGGAATTAGATGCAAGGGCAGATAACGCCGTAGAAAAAAGGATTAAGAAAGCGGAGTTCCCAGAGCGAAGAAGCTTTGAGCAGTTCAATTGGGATTTCAATAAAAAACTCCCGCGCGAAAAAATCGAGGATCTGAAAGATTTAAAGTTTATCGAGAACAACGAAATTGCATTGTTTTTGGGAAGTCCCGGCACGGGCAAGAGTCATCTTGCGATTGCTCTTGGGATGAGCGCTGCGCAGGCTGGTCACAGTGTTTTTTGTACGAGTGTAAAAAGACTTGGGACAAAGATCCGTAAAGCGCGCGAGAACAATAAGCTCGATGTTTTATTCAAACAAATTCTAACATCAAAGCTATGGATCTTGGATGACTGGGGCGTCGTAACAATGCCACGAGACGTGAGTGAGGAGATCTTCGATTTATTTGATCGACGCAAGCACAATTCGGCTATGATCTTAACCAGCAACCGCGACGTTGAAGAATGGCCACAAGTTTTTACCGATCCGATCCTGGCAAGTGCTGCCATCGACAGGATGTTCGAGAATGCCCATATTTGCATTTTTGAAGGCCCCAGTCACCGCATGAAGGGACGAATAACTTTCAACGATATTGACAGCGAGTAGAAAGACCAATAAACCCTCAAAAATCAGGTGGTCAAAGTATCTGAAACGAACCCGGTCAAACTAAGTGAAACGGAACATTCATCTCTCAGCACCGTTTTATTTTTTAAGCCATGGAACGTTTATGGCTTATATGATGGCATGTATTGTCGAAGTGGGACTCGTGATTTTGGTAGGTCTTGAGCTACGAACAAAGATCGATAGGGTAGCGAGGTTTCTTTTGGTACTGTCTTTGGCCGCATATTCATTAATTCCGATAGCTCTAACACCGATTCGAGACGTGCAGAAGGTTATAGCCGCTGAGTCTCAGGCAAAGGCTCGACATCAAGCATATGTGGGGTCATTGCAGAATGAGATTGCAGTCAGAAAAGAAAAAGTGGCACTTTTGCAGGAGCGAGGTCGAATTAGTGCTGCGCAATCAGAGCTGCAACAGGTTGTGAATTTGGAAATTGAGTTGCGCAACACGGTCTTGAACGAGAAACCCTCCGCCAATATAACCAATGGAGAGTTGCAATCAGTCTATGGCATTGCGATCCAGAGGGTGATTCTTGTGCTGTTGAATATTTTTTTGGTGCACAATCTTGTTGCGAGTTGGAAACGGGTTGCGGTGGAGTTGCATAGGAGTCGAAGGCAGGTTTTATATGCCCATTAACAATGGCCAGCCCCCTAAGTGGATACTTACCGCGCTAATAATGAGCGCGGTTGCCTTTTTTGTGGTGCGAGTGTTTTTGGTTTAAAAACACTATTTTTTTGTTTCAAGGTCTTTTTCTGCGCGAACTGCTCGCTCAAGTAGGGCGGTGAGCTCAGTTTCTTTTTTCTTAAGTTGTTCTTTTAAGAGAGAAATTTCACCATCTTTTTGATGCATCTTAGTTTCTTGGGCCTTTACCTCAGCCTCCAAGGACTCTTGTTTTTGCTCCAAAGACTTTAAATCCTCAATGGCTTGATCGATTTCTGCATTTTTGGAATTGAGCTCTGCGGATTTGCTCTCTAGCAGGTCCGTATATTTTTTCTCGAGATCAGTGATCTTTTTTTGTGTGATGGCAGCGGACTCTGCCCAGATATCGGCTATAAACTTTTGCCCAAGATCTAGTAGTTCAGGGGGAAGGGAAGGAATCTCTTTTTCCTCAATGGCAGAGCTTTCGCGGCTTTTTTTCCACTCAGCGACAAGAGGCACGAGGGTTCCATAACTTCCAGTTCCCAGCTCCTTGCGAACATTTGCAACCGTGACGTACTCGCTTTTCTTCACAAGCTCTTCGCAGGCCAAGAAAACATCTTCTTTTTTCACACCAATTCTGCCGCTCACAAAGCCTCCTAAGCGTTGATATGGGCAAAGTAGCGTAAGATTTGCGTAAAATCAATACGTAATAATATGTAATGATACGTATTAATACATATTACGATACGATATGATATTGTATGGACCTAAAAATGGACCAAAAATATATTTAATATTGGGCCAAATTGTGGTAAAAAATAAGTGGAGGTGCTTATGAGGCCACGCGTGGCAGGTATGGATGAGAAAATTATCCAAGCCTTTATTGAAAGAGGACTTTTTAAAAATCAAAATGAAGTGGTTAGTGCTGCCCTGAGGGCTCTTGTGAGAGAGCAGCGACAGATGGACTCTGAAAGACAAAATGAAGAATCACTAGCTGATCAAACAACTTATGATATGCAACTAGAAGGACATGAAAGTGCAACAGAGAGTAGCGCCCAAAAAATGGGAAATTTGGTGGGTTGATCAGGTTTTAGCTCGTGCGGCGACTTCACCGTATCATCAGCCTGGAGATCCTTCGGATAAAGATAGAATGTATTTGGTGGTTGCGGATCCACTGGGTAGTAATCGTATCACCTGTTGCCCGCTTCAAGATGTCGGCAGTGGGATAGGGATAACTGAGGTGGAGTTGCCGGAAAACTATCGAGGACGAGTGACATCAAAATCCTGCAAAATAATTTGCAACGAGATTTATACCTTTCCCAAAGACTATTTTTATAAGCGAATGGGTTTTCTTGATCGCAAAAAACAAGAAGATGTCCAAACAGCATTGATAAACTTCTTGGAGCTTGCTTGAGGGGGATGAGAATGAAAGGCCTTGCGGCATAAGCATTATCATTGGCGTCTCTTTTCCATAAGTCCCCTTAATCTCTCCAATTCCAGCTCATCCAGGGTAGTAGGGGGCGTAGCTTTGAGGTTAAGCTTCTATATTTCCTGCAAGGTTGCTTCGTAGCTCTTAAAGATATCTTGCAAATTTATGCGGTATATTGCATAATAGGCAATGGCTTCTGATTTTAAACCAAAGTACAGGCTTCAAAAAGAAGCTGATTATGAAAAGTGGTTTTCTGGTGAATCTGCTAAATCTCAGGCTCAGATAGAGAAGAGATTGTTGGCAATTCAGGAGGAAGGTCATTTTGGTCATACAAATTTTTTTGATGGGATACTAGAACTGAAATTTACGGATGGCCGGCGAATTTATTCCATAGTCTTTCATAGTAAAGAAACCGGTCTAGTAATTTTACTCTTGGGAGGAAATAAAAATGGGCAACAAAAAGACATCAACAAAGCCAAAAAGAAAGTCGCAAAAATCATTTCCAGTCTTTGAGGTTAGTGACGAGCAGATGGAAAAGCTGGTCGCTAAGACCAAGATGCATGATCCCAAGGAGAACTTGCTGGATCAAGAGTTTATTGCCAAGGCATTAGCTGAATGCTTGCTTGAGGGGGATGAGGCTGCGTTTAAGGAAATCCTCAAGGCGCATTACGAGGCCATGAATATCACTATAGCTTTGAAGAAATCTAAACTCAGCCAGCGAACATTCTTTGAGGCCCTGTCTCCAAAAGGAAATCCTAGTCTCAAGACAGTCTTCAAAATAATGAAGGGCCTTGCGGCATAAGCATTATCATTGGCGTCTTTTTTCCATAAGTCCCCTTAATCTTTCTAGTTCCAGCTCATCCAGGGTAGGGGGCCGGGCCCCCTTGGCGATATACTCTTTTACCCTCTCTAGTTCCCCCAAATTAAACTTTCTATGACCTCCACGAGACTTGGTGGCCCGGATCACCCCTTGAGCCTCCCAGCGCTTGAGTGAGGCCTCCGAAATCCCCAAATACTGAGCGGCCACTTTTGTAGAGATTTGCTCCTTATTAGTGATCTGGATGGTCTGGCGGATGAAGCTTGGGGGCCTTGAGGGCTGCTTTCCGATCTCTTCAAGCCTCGTCATGCGTTCAAGGACTTTCTTTGCAGCTTTGAGCATCAGGGTGTTGATTGTTGTAACATAATCTTTATTGATTTTTGCATCTCGCGGGACCTGATCTGCGACCGTAATTTCTAGGTCAGGGACAGAAACACTAATCCATTCATTAACTTGCTTAATCACGAAGGGGTATTCAAAGGGGTTAGAGACTCTTTTCATAAAGCCAGAATCGCTCAATCCGCTCACCCACGCAAGTGAAACGACTCCGCGCAAAGTGGTTAAGATAATGTTCGTTTACTTAACTAAATTTCTGCGCTCTAATTTTCTTTATGGAAAAACACCCGGAAACGCAGCTTTTACCCCTGAAAAATCTCTCTCCCGCGCAAGCGCAAAATCCCCGCTATATCGACACCCTGATTGTGGGGACTTGGTTGATTGGGAAAGCTGAGAAAACGAAAAAGACCTATCAAAAGGTCCTTCGGCAGTTTTTCGAGTTTCATCCCAAGATTTCGATTCAAACGACAACGACGGCCCATATTTCGGTGTTTTTAAAGGACATGGAAAATAGAGGTGCCAAAGCCACCACTTTAAACCTCTATATGAATGCTCTGGGATCCTTGTTTCAATCCGCCGTGAAACAGAGACGCATTGAAGCTGACCCATCGAGTCCTCTTAAGAATTATCGGATCCAGGATACGGTCTATCAAAAAGTTTTAGATATTTCACAAATTAAGCAGATGGTTTTAAAAGAAAAACGGCCGCGCAATGTTTTACTTATTAAAGTGCTCTTTTATTTAGGTTTGCGTGTGAGTGAAGTGGTGGAGATTCTTTTAAGTGATTTTGTGATCCGCAAAGACGGAGTGATCCTCAACGTAAAAGGCAAAGGCAGTAAAATCCGGCAAGCCCCCGTGAGTGAGGACCTTTGGCGAGAGATTCAAATCTATGCCCAGGAATGGGGTTTGAGACCCAGTGATTTTTTGTTTTTTGATGAAAAGAATAAGGGAAAGCGGATTTCCACGGTGTCGATTTGGAAGGCCGTGAAGTCGTCGGCGAAAAAAGCGAAAGTGGAGCCACTTCCATCGCCACATTGGTTCCGGCACACGAGCGCGACTTTGTCTTTAGAAGGTGGGGCGCCGATTCATGTGGTGCAGGCAAGACTTGGGCATGCAAGTCTTTCGACGACTTCTAGATATTTGCACGCAAATGCCAGTGAGGGTTTGAGTAAGTATTTGCCGAATTTAGAAGAGGAGAAAGGTTAGGAACTAGAAAATGTAAATTCCTCACATCCAGCCTCCCAGGTGGTTCGGCCCGAAGGGCCTCCTGAGAAAATTTTAGCTGCAAATTTTATGATTCAAATGAACGCTGGGGCTCTCGCAAGAGGGAAGACAGAAATGTCTTCCCTCTTAAGGCGATGTTGGCAGAAACGCCTTGTACTTCACGCACTAATGTTTCAATGCGCGAAAGCATCCCGTTAATCATCTTAGAAAGCTGATCGAACTCGTCTCCACCTTGAGTCACGGGGACGCGCAGGTGAAGATCGTCTTGGCCAATTGAGCTTATCGTACCTTTTAGCTTTTCTAATCGATTTAAGAAAGCGCGGCTCATTAAGTCCTGCCTTTATCAGATCTTCAGTAAACGTCAGACACGCAAACTGAGTTTCCTGTGGCTTGGAATCCGGTTCACCAATAACAACGGTGATCGCTAGAACTTCCTTATGAACATCTACTCCCGCAACGTGAGTTTTGAATACTTCCATGTATTCCCTCCTTAAAGATTGTGTCACCGAGACGAGATGAGCGGCACTGTTCAAACCTTGCCCTGCGAAGACTAGGATAAATCCGTCTTCATACCGCGACCCTTTAAGCACTCATCCAGCCAACTTGATGTTCGAACTTGTTCTTTTGCCAGATGCAATGTAAACCCTGCGTAATACGCGCTATTGACGGATGGCTCGTGCGTGTGCCAGGGGTGTTGGTGGGATTTTTCCTTCGGCCACCATGTGTAGCGCCATTGAAAGGTACGTTCTCGGATCGAGGTCGTTCTTTTTGCAGGATTCGATAATTGTGAATAACGTAGCAGCAGTTTCCGCGCCAGCATGATTTCCAGATCCGTAATAGTTCTTGCGCCCCACTACGGCATGACGGATGGTGCGTTCAGCTTCATTGTTGGACAGCGGGATACGCTGATCCCTCAAGAATAAGGATACAGCCTTGTGTTCTGGGAGGCAGATTAGGTATCCATCTGGAGTTGTGACTGTGACCATCTCAACTTTATGATCCGGTGATAAAGTTGGTATTGTGACGGTCCCAATTTTAGTTTTTTTGACCACCGGCAGGCTATGAAAATGACTGGCGGCCTTGCGGCCGCGGCTATCCGGAAGTCCCTCTGGCCGCCATTCCAGAATCGAGTAGTATGATATATCAATGGCCACAGATATGGCCTTGCCGTTCATACCAAGGGCGTACAGCTTGCTAACTCGATCTTTGATGGCATTGGGCCAGGCTTTACGTTCGCTACCAACCTCGGCTTGGTATTGTTCTTTGATCTGCTTGATTTCTTCGATGATTTTATTGGTTTCGCTCATGCCCCGAGCATGACAGGACGGTGGATCGGACGGAAGACGCGTATTACGCAGGGGTTACGATGCAATGGCGCAAGAGCAGTCCATAAACAATTCGACCTTTTTGCCCGGTGACATCTTATTTTCTGAGTCTATAGCTCTACGGTCGAGACTAGAATTCTCAAATTGAAACAAGACTTAGGTGCGGAAGCGGCCCGCGCTTCGCGCGGGTGGAATTGATTGTTATAGTGAATTTGAGGAAAAAAAAATTTAAGCAACGAAGGATAATCTTGAATTTCCGCTTCAAATATATTTCAATCCTAAAAATATTTTTTCTACGATCTCAACTCATTTTCGATTTTCATTATTTTCGTTGGAAAAACACCATTTTTGAAAACAATCGCAAAAGTGATCCATGTTGAAGACAACGAAAATCCCTACGAATAAAAATCGCATAAAATATTTTTGAATGACAGCAGATGCTCTGTACAACAAGGATCATATTTTGTAATTTGAATTTAGTGGACCGTGAAATAAAAGCATTGGGTACTCGCCCAAAAGAGAGACGAAGGCCGCCGGGGCTCATCGGTAAATTTTAAGGAAGAGACGGATATTCATCGAACGGCCACTCGAGAAACGAAGGCCAGAAGACTCGAGCGGAACGCCACGATTTCAGTAGTGTGAGGCTATTGACCATAAACCTGTGCAAAAGTGATAAGTCCCGCAAAAAATAAGTCGGGCTGAAGTAGTGCAGCGAAGATGACAGCAATCGGTTGAGGTGTCAGAAATATAAACCCAACTGAACATCGAAAAATAAAAACAAGATTCTGAGTATGAAATCATGGTAAGCGCCCCATGACGCCTTTTTGCCGGACCTCTTAAAAGCACATAGTCTGAACTTCACAAGGAGGTTCAGTATGAGATCAATATCCAAACATTCCGACAAAGAGATATTCTGGCGGGACCAGGTACGATCATTCGCCAGGTTTCACGGATCGCAGGCGGCGTTCTGCAGACACCACGGGCTCTCAGTCAGTACATTCCAGTATTGGTACCGCAAGTTTCATCAAACAGATCGCGAAGTACAGATCATCGAGCCATCGCCATTTATTGAGGTTCAAGTTGAGTCCCCCCCTTCAAAGCACAATATGCCCGATGCAAAGTGGGTTGCAGAGCTGATCCTGCATCTTCAGGAGGGCTTGCGATGAAATCCCCGAAAGAGTTTAAAGGAGTCTTTCTTCACAGAGATCCCGTGGATATGAGGAAAGCCATCAACGGCCTCAGCGTTATAGTGCAAGAAGCTGGTATGGGGGATCTAATGGGGCCTTATCTATTTGTCTTTTGCGGTAAGCGCCGGGACGTGATGAAGGTTCTTTATTTTGACAGATCCGGATTCGCGCTTTGGCAAAAGCGATTGGAAAAGGACAAGTTTCCGTGGCCCAAGAAATCCTCTGTGGAAAACGTGCAGTTATCCACAGAACAATTTACTTGGCTACTTGAGGGCTACGATGTCTGGAAGATGAAGCCGCACGCGGAGTTAAAATTTGAAAAAGTTTGTTGAGAGCTTTAGCTGAATGCTTGATACTCGCAAAAGGCATGTCAAAGTCGGAAACACTTTCTACACCAGAACAAGAAATGGCTCTGCGAATTGCAGATCTGGAAAAGCTTTTAAAGCAAGAGCGTGAAAAGAATAAAAACTTTGAGAGTCAGGTCAGTTGGTTGACGGAGCAACTTAAAGCTTTAAAGCGCAATCAATTCGGAGCAAAGTCCGAGCGCTGGGAATCCCAAGAACAGTTAAAGTTTAATGAAGCCGAAGTGGAATCTCAAAGTCCTACCCCCGACAAAGAAGACTACACAGTTGAAGTGCGAGGGCATACCAAGAAGATTCGGGGGCATAGAAAGCCCCTGCCGGAGAATCTGCCCCGCGAGATTGTAAAAGTCGAACTTCCAGAGTCCGAACAAATCACGGAGCAAGGTGAAAGGCTCAAAGTCATTGGCTGGGAGATCTCTGAGAAACTTAGGTACGAGCCGGCCAGGATCAGCGTGCTTGAGTATCACCGGGCCAAATACGGTGTTGGCAGTGGTGATTACGAAAAGACCGCGCCGCCGGTTCCTTCAGTGATCCCAAAAGGCATTGCTACACCAGAGTTATTGGCCGCTATCGTTGTAGGTAAGTATAGCGACGGCTTGCCACTTTATCGTTTAGAAGAGATTTTCGCCCGTCAGGACGTGGAGTTGAGCCGTACAACAATGGCTAGATGGATGGTGCAAGTAGCTCAAGCCCTGATGCCAATCAGAAACGTCTTATCCGACCGGATGTTGAGTGCACACGCCATTTCCTGCGATGAGACGAGTGTTCAGGTGTTAAAAGAAAATGGCCGTTCTGTCGAGAGCAAATCGTGGATGATTGTGCGGGCAACTCCGTGTGAGAAAAGCAAGATCGTATTGTTTGATTACAGCCCTTCTCGTAGCGGCGAAGTGATGAAGAGCCTCTTTGCGGGCTACGAGGGGCGCCTATTGTGTGATGGTCTTGATGTGTACAACGGTCTTGAAAGTGAAACATTGGTTCGCTTCGGCTGCCATATGCACGCGCGCCGCCGGTTTGAACAAGCGGTCAAAGATGGTGCTAAATCCGGAAAAACCATGGCGGCTCAAGTGATGGACATCTACAAAAAGCTTTATGACTTCGAAGAAAAAATACGAGATCACGCACCCGAAGAAAAAGTCAAAGCGAGATTGAGAGATCAAAAACCTCTGCTTGAGGAAATTAAGCAAATCGCGGAATCCAATATCGCAAAGGTTCCAGACAAGAGCAAGCTGGGACAGGCTTTCAAGTACTACTTGAATGAGCATACGTATCTGACGAGGTACTTAGACGATGGGTTGATGGAGCCAGACAATGGGTTCGCTGAGCGCGCCATCCGCAAGTTTGCTATCGGCAGAAACAATTGGCTTTTTAGCGACACGCCCGATGGCGCGGAGGCCAGCAGTATTCTTTACAGTCTCGTGGTGACAGCAAAGCTCAATGGCGTCAATGCTTACAAGGCCCTCTGTAAAATCTTGACTGATGTTCCTCTGGCCAAAACCGTGGAAGATTATGAACGTCTCGCCGACGCCATCTTAACATCCGAGGCACCGGTTTAACAAAAAGGCGTCATGGGGCGCTTACAAATCATGGCTCAGAATCTTGCGCATTTGTGTATTCAAAATTAACCGCAATCAAGTGGTTTTGAAGCCCTAAGGAATAGTTTCAAGTTTGTAAGTGCAATCTAAAACAGAACCAGTTTGATAATATTTCTGTTTGTATTGAATATTATCAATTCCTGAAACAAAAATAACTTCTTTTGAAGCTCTAATTAAGTTGCTGTCGTGTTCTTCAACTTGCATTCCAGTTGGGGTAAGAGAGGTATTAAGTCCGGGGACGTTTCGTCCAATTGGAAACAAGCTTAGAAAGGTTCTGCCCCAACCTGAGTTGTTGTCCGGTCCCTGTGCTGTCCGGGCTCGTGCGACACGGTCTCGAGGGTAATTTAAGTCAAAAAAATGTGTCGATTTCGGCTTAAGTAGCTGAAATCTGGAAGGTGACCCCTGTTCTCAAAGGAGAACAAACCATGTTAAAAGGGAGTCATCATGAGTCAGGTCGAAAAGAAAAAGAGAACAAGAAGATCGCCAGAAAAAATGGCAGAGCTGGTATTGGAAGCAGAGCGAGTGGGTGCAAGCGTCGTTTGTCGTCGCGAAGGAATTGCACCGGCGCAGTTGTCGCGGTGGAAACAAAAGTTTCTGCAAGGCGGAATCGCAAGTCTCAAAGACCTCAAGCGCGGTCCAAAACAAAAAGCAGATCCAGCAGTAGAAAAACTCAAAGCGGAGACAGAGCGTCTCAAAGAAGCCCTTCTAGAAACGTCCATAGAGTTGCAAGCCTTAAAAAAAAGCGGCTACTAGGGTTAGAGGGTCCCCTTTACAACCGACACCTCACCAAGGCGCAACGAGAGGCTTTGGTGGAGTTCATCGACGAGGCTCGCAAGCAGGAGCCGCTTGCGGTCGTTTGCAAGTACCTGCAATTAAATCCAAGAGCCTACTATCGCTGGAAACAAGACCCCTCGAAAGATCATCATGGCGGTGGTGGTGGAAAAAATAAAATCACTCCGCTAGAAGAAAAGAGCGTGGTGGCTCTTGCCAAGAAATATCCTGAGTGGCATTGCCGCAGAATCGCTTATCACCTTGAGAAGACAGCCAGGGTTTTCATAGGGAAAACCAAAGTCGCCGAGATCATGAAAGACCATGGGCTTAGTCATCCCTTCATTCGTGAAAAGCCAAAGCCAGTCATCCCACCAGAGGACATGCTGTTACACGAGCCATGGAAAAAGAATTTGCTTTGGGGAATGGACTGGACGTGGGTCACAGTTAACGGCAAATTCATGTTCTGCCTGGTCCTGCTTGATTGGTACTCACGCAAGATTTTGTCGTGGGGACTCTATCACCAAATAACCCAGCATCAAGTCGTAACTGTCGTCACAGAAGCTGTGGCCACTGAAAGAATTGATTTTCTCCCGAAGGACCAACTCAAACCCTTCGTTGTCGCTGATCACGGCAGTGCAAACATCGCAGCTTATACAAAAACCAACATCGAGATTCAAGGTTTAAAGTTGTGGCTGAGTGGCGTTGGCAGGCCCACTGGCAACGCGAGAACTGAGAGAGTTATTGGAACTTTGAAGAGAGAAGAAATAAATCTTCAAGAGCAATATGCGAATGAGACTGAAGCAAGAGATCTCATTGGCAAGGCGATCTACATTGCCCACCATTTTTGATTTTTTTCGAATGAATTTATAGTTGACCATCCATGCATAGCTCCGACCTGAGTCAGTACTGCGCGACGCCCAGTCGCACACTTCGCCAATGCTTTGGCCATCAAAATCTCACGATCCCACCAGTCCTGGGATTCAATAATTGCTCGCAAGGGCAAGCCTGAAACGAGTTCCAACTGAGACTTAGTTCTCTGCGAAAGAAAATCAATTCGCTGTGCAATTTCTTTTGCTCTCTCCTGTGATCCATGAGGCTCAGTATTTACATCAACACCGCAAATGCGGATACTTTCAGGCTGAGTTAAATTTAATTCCCTAAGCTTACGAAAAAGAGATCGTATAGTTGGATCTTTAAACCAATTTAGACCTTCTCCAAGGCGGTCAAAATATCGATATTCTATTTCAGATTTTGGTACGGCGGATTTATCTTGAAGATACTGGTCTAAAATGCCCTGCCTCGATGCTAAGATGGCTTCTGTCGCAAAGGTATCAATCACCTTATTTTCAATTAGACGAGTGAGAGTCGAAACCAGGTGGGTTCTGTGGAGGTCCGTCGAATGATTTTCACCCAAGAAAATAATTTTAGAAGTTTTAAACTGCTCTGTCAGAAAATGATCAATAGGAGCAGAATCAAGAGGAGCCCCAATTGAGACTTGAGACATTGTAAATGCGGCCATAAAAAGTGTGGTTTGAATGATTTTTACAAATGACGAGCTCATAAAGGATCCTCTTTTTGCAGCTCTTTAGGGTTGTGCCTCGACAAAGTTTCTCAGTATTTCATAAGGGGTAAGGCCTCGTTGAATTTCTGATTTCCATTGGTTTTCAGTTAACCGCTCGAGGAGCATTGATATCCCTCCTCCGGTTGCGTAGACATGCATGACACCATGAACCTCGCGAGGGGTGTCTAGATATTGTTTGTCGATATTTGCAAGTGCTTCGCCCTTAATCAAACCGGCACGTAAAACCGCAAGATTTCCAACAAAATGCGCTGTCCCCTCATGCATTTCATATCTTGCCAGTGCTTCATTGCACAATGCTTCGGAAGCGTCTTCGGGTCTTACTTTCTTTATGAACTCTTTTGCGATATCCACCAGTCTTGTGCGACTTGTTTTTTCACTATATATTTGCAGAAAATTCTTTTTCCACCAGGCACGCTCACGCGCATATTTTCGCGACCAGTCGGCATTCACATCAGCGCATTTTCTATAGGTTTCAACGGCATAAGATCCACCTAAAGAGGCATTCTTTAAAAGACCTACTCTATCTTGGTAGTCATGAAACATTTCATGGAATGAGTGGTAAATACTTAACTGAATAGGAGAATATCGCGCTCTCAACTTCCCGAATAGAAGTCCCTGGATTTCTTCGAATCGAGTCCGGTCTAAGACAAGCAGGCTTATGGGAGTTTCAATCTTAAGATACTGCTGCTTTAACTCGGGGAAAATCATACACGCTTTGTCATCCGAAAACTCAGAACAATGTGGAAAATATCCGGTCGACTCCGGGTAGGTTTTGATTCCTATTGGTTCAAGATTTTGAAAGTTTTCACATGATTGAGATTGTTGTCCGTCGTTAGCAGAACTCGATGCGAGGAGCAGAAAGCCTACAGAGTTTACGACCGGATCTGCGACAGCAAATGCGTAAGAATCGGGGTAGGATCCCCATAAAATCTGAGTGTTGATCTTTTCGACAGCGCGCACAAATTGGACCTCGTCCTGAGACAGATTGCAGTCCGCTTTGGCGGTTCCGGATGCGAAAACTGAGGAGATTAGGTATAAACAAATATAAATTGATACTGAAGCTCTCATACAATAGCTATTTTGCAAATCATGGGCCGCCTTCAGCGGGGCGGATTCAAAGGAATCAGCCACTATCGAACTACAAGTGGAATATCCGCGATCTGGCTCTTGGGAATCAGAAAGACCCCAGCGCGAACGCAGGCTGCACGAACCTCTTCGTTATCAAAGTGGCCCGTTACAAGGCATCTCGTCGCAGCCTGAGGCATCTTCTGAAGCCACTGAAGACCAGTCTCGCCTTTACCAAGGTCAAAATCGAAAAGAAGAGTACATTGCTCAGGACTGCTTTTAATTTCACCTTCGAATGGGACAAGCTCATGTCCTCGGCTCGCAAACTTAGTCTGATTTAATAGCTTGGTATCCTCTAGTTTAAGCCGCCAGAGTTCTCGACCTGCGTGTTGGTCATTGACCTGACTTAATTCTTTGAATGATGTTTGCGATAGAATTCCATGACCACTGCTTGCCCATCGGTGAGCGGACTTTTTTTCCGTTTAACCAAGTCGCTATGGAATTGAGAGGCTGCCCCAAGGTTAGGAACTATAAACCGGCATTTTTCCCCTACCAGCCCCCCAGGAGGTTCGGCCCGAAGGGCCTCCTGATGGAGTTTCGACTGCAAATCTTATGATTCAATGATGCCGGGGGCTCCGGGAGCTCTCGCTAGAGATGAGCAACCCGAGCATTGATGCCGACACGCTTTCTTACTATCTGCATGACTGGATTGCCTCGAAGATTTCTGTCAGCTGGTTGAAGTCCCTGTATGTTATGTGGGCAGGCAATGTCATCGTTAAAAGTCCGACCTTCCGTGATGATCACCCGGCGTTGACCATGTCCCTGGTGAAGTCTCTGGACGGGCTGACTGTGAAATTAAACAATCAGGTCACACTGACTCAGCTTCTGGAAATCAAAGGCTACAGTGAAGTGGCAGTTTATAAGGCCATTCACTTCCTTTTGACCAAAGGTCTTGTGGTCTTCGCGCAGCGTGCGGCATTCACCAATCCGGCGGAACAGCTTAAAGTTATTCGTAAAATCCATGCCGAATTGGAACATAAAAACTCTTACGAGATTGTGGCCTACATGGAAACAGGTACCGGGGGAGGTTCTGCGGAATCCATCCTTGCAGACTTTATGACCCTGCTGGGCGAGGAGCCCTCTGACAGGGCTTCGGAAGTCTATTCCTACTGGCACAAAGTGCGCGCATTGGCAGAAGAGGCCATCAGTGCCTCCAAGGACAGCAATAAGATTGATCAGTTCCGTCAGGCAAGTCAGCGTTCCGAGGCTGAGGCCAAGTTGAAAGCCACGTCCTTGATGGAAGAAGTGAAAAAAGCCCTGCAATACACGCAGTTCGCCAAAGCTTTGGAGATCCTGGCTGAGGTGGCAACTTTGAATCCGCAAATGCATCAGCTTCATTTGTACAGCGCCTGGGCTAAGCTGGGTTCCGTGGATGTGGCCAAAAAACAATTTGTTCTAAAAGAAGTGGAACTTGAGCTTTTGCAGGTTCCGCCGGACGAGCGCTACGACACGCTCTTCCCCTTTGTGATTGGTCTGTTTAATAAAATCAAAGGCGACATGGTCGCTGCCCGCAAATCATTCGAAAAGAGTGTGGCCCTGGATCCGTCTTTCATTCCTGCCAGACGTGAGCTCTCTATTCTGAGTTCGCAGAACAAGAAGCAGGATGTCTTTAATATGGACCTAAAACAAGCCATCTCCGGTTTCTTTAAAAAGCGATAAAAACAGTCCATCCGACAGCGTTGTCAGACGGCCTTCTCGCTTCGACGTGCTCGGAGCACGCCTGCGCTGCGAGGGCCATCCTCCGCCTTGCGGCTGAACTGTTTTGATCGCTTTTTTCCGTAAATGGGGCTTTGGCTGGTTGCGGGCTTTCGCCCTGCAACTTCGCGTCTTGGGCTTGTGGGTGGCTTTGCCACAACTTGTGTGCCAGTGGGGCTTTGTTCAGAGGGGATTGAATAAAGTTTTTACGATAAATTGAACATTTGGAAATTGTTTTTTTTAGTGTCGAACTGTTGACGAGTCCACTAAATCATATTGACCCGCTTGTGCTAAAAGTATGGAGATTTCTTCTTGTGCTTGCCAACATTGTTGGTAGCAAGCAAGGAGTCGCCGATGAACTACGGAAGAATCTTACTGCCCCTGGGTTTATTAGTTCTAGCAGGATGTCAGAAAAATTCGTTAGGTGAAGGTTCAGAAACGATGGAAGCCGCTTCCGCATGTGTGGGAACAGTTTCCAAATCCACTTCGGATGAACTGACCATTGTGGGTGAGTCTGCTGCTGATGCAGGAAGTGCTGTCAGCTACTCCTTGAATCAGGCGGGGCACTGTATTAACAGCCAGAACGTGACTTGGAAGGCGGCCGGTTCCAATCGTCTGCGCACCAGTGCCACAGGTGCTACTTCCGTGTTTAAACTTGCCGGATCTTATGTTGTGACAGCTCAGGAAAAGACATCTTCTTCCGATGCACAGGTGGCTTCTATCACAACCACCGTCGTCAATCAGGAGCTTGAAGTGGCAGGACCTCAGGCAGGCTTCGTTTACAATCCGCTTCGTTTTGAGCTGATTGTTCCTTCAAGCATTCAGGTGCAGGCCGTGGCCTGGGATTTTGGTGATGGCTCTGCTGTGGCCACTTCATCGGCCGTGGAACACGCCTTCAATAAAGAGGGCACCTACCAAATGAAAATCACAGTGACCCATGCTGATGGCAAAGTCAGCAATCTGACTCACCGGGTGAATGTCCTTATGTATATGGACGGTGCGGCCTGTGTTGAGCAATTGGCGATTTCTGGAGCCAGTGAAGCCAAGGTAAATATTGCAACAGCGATGCATGTCTTCATTCCCCAGTGTCTGGTTGACAAGGTGGGTGCCATCCGCTGGAGCTTCGGTGACGGTGGCACGGCCGCAAATCAATCTGTGACCCATGCTTATGCTGCAGAGGGAAGTTACCATGTGACCGCGACTCTTTATCTGGGCAGCAGTCAGGAACCGTGGGTGACCCTGAATCATGATATCCGCGTGATCAAGGATCTTGTTATTGATCCGGAGCCCGAAGTGCCCGTGGATCCGATGGCTTGTACCGAACAGGGCGCCATTCGTGAATCCCAAGGCGAAATTTCCTCTGAGGAAGTGGCTTGTGGTCTGAACGGCAAGAAAACAGTCTCTTACCGGGAGCGTATTAAAGAGGAATGCAAACTGGTGGTTGAAAAACTGACCTGGGTTGAGGTTTCACGCAACAAAGAAGTGACTAATGAAGGGGAATGTCTTGGTCAGTCCTGCCAACTTCCAGACGGCAGTCTATTGCCGGACGGTGGCAGTAAAGTGATGTATTCCACATCGACTCCGGTGAACTCTTGTTCTGATGTCAGTGAGACCCGCACCTGCAGTAACGGTGTGTTGTCAGGATCAGTGTCACACACTCAAATCATCTGTCATGAGGGTTGTGGCAGTTTCGGATCACACGGCACTGTGAAAGTCGGTGTGGTGACAGGTGAAGTGAAAGTTCCATTGCAATGTTCTTTCGGTGAAGAAGGTTTCTTTGATCTTTACACTGAAATTTCTGATCAGACTTGTACGGATGGCAGCATCGTGAGTTCCAACACTCGTCAAGGCACCATGAAAGAAGCAGGCAAGTGTCCGGTTTATAAGTATGTCCCAACGGAAGAGTTCACGGTCTGTACGGCAGACTGTGGTGGTAAGCAAAACCGCATCTTCATCTGTGTCGACGACAAAGGTACCAAAGTGGACAACGTCCGCTGTGCAGACCAGGTGATGCCAGTGGAAGAGCGTTTGTGTGATGCCAATCCTGAGGCGGTTCGCAGTCAAACGTCCACAACGACTTTGGAAGAAGCTAACAGCTCCTCCGTATGTCCTGCCAATCAGATCGGTGTGATTGTGAAGACCCGTGAAGTGGTGACGACGAAGACCTTTGCATGTATCGATCACTCGGTGCAACTGGAAAGCGAAGTGGCCGTTCCAGGCGCTTGGGTTGAAGAGAAGTACTGCCGTGACTATGTGGCGCGCCGCTGTTCTCAGGACAGCTTGAGCAACACGGAAGCCAAGGGTCGCTATGACTGGATGGTGAAGTGTCAGGATGAATTGCCAGTGATCAAAGAGTTCCTGACAAACTTTGCTGACGTCAAAGTAAGTGTGGGCGGTAAAAAAGTAGGTTTGGGTTCTGCGGGTCAGGAACTGTATGCGACCTTTATGGATCGCGCTTACAATCCTGAACGACCATGGATTGCTCCGAAGAAAGCCAATGCTCCTTGTACGATGCCATCAACCGCCTATGTGGCAACGGTCTGCGTCTCTTCTTGTGCAACACCAGAGCAGCAGATCCTGGCGGAAGACGTGGTCAGCAAGAAATTGAAATATATGTCCTTCATCGATACCTTCACTCAGCAGACGGCCTACGTGGGAACAATGCAGTCCGCGGATGCCCTGAACAAGAACTCGGTTGTGAAGACCAAGGTGGATCAGTGGGTGTCTGAACTGGTGGATGGTGATCACGAAATTCTGATCTTCAAAATGAAGTCGGGTCGTGAATTGCGTGTGACGAAAAACCACCCAATCCTGGATAAGGATGGATCCATGAAGGTGGCTGAAGAGTTCAAAGTGGGCGAGGCTCTGGTTCAAAGTGGCGGCACTCTGGATCCGATCGTGTCCATCGACGAAATCAACTACTTCGGTAAGGTGTATAATGTCTTCGTACAGTCCAATGCGCCTCACAAGAACGTGGTTTTGATCAACGGTTATCTGAACGGTTCGGCGTTCTTCCAAAATGCCGGAGCTAAAGAAATGAACAGAACCATCTTCCGCAACAACATGACGCGTGGAGTGTTTGGCAAATGAGAACGAGAACGTTGATTATTCTGTCCGTATCCTTAACGTGTTTGGGTGTTGGTTTGACTCTGTACTCGCAATCACGAAAAACCCCCGAGACGGAGTCCCAGGCGACGCCGGTTCGGGAGGAAGCACCGGCAGTCAGTCCGATGGAAAAGGAAAAAGAACAGGCTGTGGCCGCAGGAAAAGTGGAAAATCCTGCGGCAAGCTCGGTAAAATCTGAAGTCCTGGCGGTTTGGCAAGACTATAAGTACAGCCGGGATCTGCAGAAGTATGCAGATCTGAGCCGTAAAGCTCTGCTGTTGGAACCAGACAAACTGGTTAAACGCCGTCTGTTGAAGGATGAAAACTTCCTGCGCAGTCTGGAAACTCTGATGAAGACGGCCCCGGTTGATGAGTCGTCTCAGGCCATGCAAAATTCCGCCTTGGATTTTGTTTTTGAGGCCCTCAACACGGACATGCGTCCGGTTGCTATCGAGATTCTGAAAAACGTGGTAGCCGACCCCACCGTGGAAGACACGGCGGTCAGTGAAATGGATCGCAAAGTTTTAGCCGGAGTGAAGGCCGAAGCCCTGTATCAGTGGTCGGCCGTGGACCCAGCGGCAGAAAGAAGTATCAACGGACTGCTGCCTGGTCCGGTCAGCGAAAAGATCTGGGTGAACGTCCAAAATCAGCAGCAAAGCAACTTGGCTGAATCTGCTATGTTGCAGGCCTCCCAGCAGCAGTAGTTTTTAACGAACGCCGGTCGGGGTGTGGCCCGTGGCCGGAGTCGGGGATGAGGCTCGCGCAGCTGCTTTCAATTTTAAGTCGTTTATTTTCTCAATAACCGAACGGCCCCATTTGGCTGAATCATTCGGCCCATAATGAATTCCATCGGACTTGCCAGCGGGATACTGGGTTAGCTTGGTTGAATCAATAAAGTGGCACTGATTTTTTTCCGCCAGCGTCTTGATCACCTCCACTCCGCTTTGCAGATTTTTGCTAAATGGAGCTTTGGCCAGATCTGGCGGCCCCACCCAAACACATTCCGATCCCTGGGCCCGGATGGCCTTCATCATGCTTTCAATATGTTTTTTTTCAGAGGCGATATTCCCCGGGCTGCCCAGAATGTTTGTGCCCAAAGTGATCACGGTCAGTTGTGGGCGCAGGTTTTGAAGTTCGGTGCTGAAGGAGGGAAGTTTGTGGCTTTTCACGCGGATTTCACGGTCGGCCGCACTTTTTTTCCAGAAGCCACAGTTTGTGGATTTGAAATTGGCAGAAGTTGTTGTCCAGGTCGAAGGCGAAGATCCGCAACTGGAAAAAGAAGTCACCTGCTTCGCGCTGGTCCGAAAATGCGCATCCAGGATTTCGCCATATTTGCCATAGGCGTGGGAATCCCCCAAAAGCAGAACACGTTCAAAGGATTCTGCAAAAGCCGGGGACGAGGTCAGAGCCAGAAGACTGAGCAGTAAAAAACTTTTCATGACGGGCCTTTGTTAAAACTTCCAGAATAAACTGGTCCCCACGCCAATTTGCATTTCTTCTTTGGCGGCGGAGGGATCAAACTTGTATTCGTTCAGGTCCAACCCATAGCGCCAGAACCACTGATTGGAAAGATGGACATAGGCCTGAGCTTTTAAAGAATAAGCCGACTTGATTTTAAAATCACTGCCAGAAGAGCCGGCATAATATTGCAGCTTCAGCTCAGACCAGTCCATCAGGGATCTGAACCAGCGGTGTGGCTTGTTGACCATGAATGCCCCGACGCCAAAAGAGGTGGCGCTGGCGCTTTCTGCCTGGATCATCTGTAAAGGTAAAGACAATCCCCAGGAGGCATCAACCAGATGGAAGCCTTCATGAGCTCTCCATAAAAGTTCTACGGTGGTCAGGTCTGCTTTGGCAAAGTCATCTTTTTCAATCAACTGCTGCTGACGTTCCAGGGCCATACCCCAGTGGAAGCGCGACCAGTCGGCATTGATCCACATAAAGTTTTCTATCCACCACTGGAATTCCAGAGTGCCGTAGGCCACACCCGAAGGGGTTTGATAGCGTCCGCCCAAACCCAGTCCAAAAGGCTGACCGCGGAAGACGTCATTGCCGACAACAAAATTGTGTCCATCGGCAGACACATTCAGATAACGGCGGTTTTCCACGCCAGCAGGGATATCCCGCACAGTCCAGACGAACTGATTTTTTTTGGACATTTCCAATTGCGCGGCTTTGTCGTTTTCCGGAACTTTGACAGAAACTCCGGCAGGGGCCACGCCATTAAAGCTCAACGAGGAAGAATATGTTCGTACGGCCGAGCGGGCAGACAGGTAAGGTCGGTTCTTTTCCCGTGGCAACTGGCCGCGGATATAAAACTCCTGCCGCATTGGGATGTCGCCGTCCCCCTTCAGAAACAGCACCGGACGTGATTTAGGCAGAGCGATCTGCCATTCGGTGTCCGAGATTTTTTTGACTTTCTTTTCGTCAACGGGCTCGGCTCCGGAGGCCGTCAGAATCAGGCGCTCGCCATCATCAGAAACCACGGCATCTTTAAAATCCACATCCTTTTTGCGAGTCTCAATTTCCAGAAAAGCCCCGCTGCGAGTCGCGGCCCGGAAGGCGACGTTTTCACTGCGGTCATTCAGATAAATGATCCCCTGATTGCCAACGACCTTGCCGTTGATTTCAATCTGTGCCGGCTTTTTTGTGCTGGAGCGGGCTTTGACTGTCATTTGCCCCTGCTGAGAGCTCAGGTACAGTTCATTAGAGCACAGGTACAAACGCGTTTCGTCACTTTCACGATAAATGCAGAAAACCATGAATGGCAGGTACTTCATGTCGTCCACCAGACTGGTTTCGACCTCTTCAGCCACGAAGTCCGCTTTTTCCGAGCGCAGGCCTTCTTCTTCACTGGTGGTCTCGGCCTGGGATATTTTTACGTTGTCCCGGTTCAGAACCGCATTGAAAATCGCTTTGCCGGAATTGTTTTTAATCGCAAGTTCGCCTTCTTTGATCAAACCCGCAGGCCAGGTGAAGCGAATACGATAAGCACCTTTTTTAGCAGGGGATGGTTCGATCTGGAAGGTGACCTCGGTGGTGTCGATCAGGATGTCACCGACCTTCAGACGATCTTCATCCATCAGGGTGTACTCAAAGCGTTGCGGCAGGACCTGAAGATTATTTTTGTCCGCCTGAAAGTACAGAGGTTTCAGTTTGCTGGATCGGTTTTGAGCCCATGTAGGGATGGCAGAGAGCAGACAAAGCAGAGAGACTAAAAGCAATCAAGGTTAGGAACTATAAACCGGCATTTTTCCCCTACCAGCCCCCCAGGAGGTTCGGCCCGAAGGGCCTCCTGATGGAGTTTCGACTGCAAATCTTATGATTCAATGATGCCGGGGGCTCCGGGAGCTCTCGCTAGACCTCTTTGTTTGAATTGAAGTCTAGGTCAAACATTAAAACTTCGTCTTTGCTCATTTTCAATAAAATGCTATTCTTTGTTTGCTTGACCTGTTTTGCGGCTATTTTTTGGCCTGCTCAGAGGGCTGTTCGGCTGACTATTGTCGATGCGTTGAAAGTAAACTCGTAGTTTAAAGCTGGAGGGCGTGAAAATGGAAAAAATGAATTTGTCTAATTCGCAATTGCAGTTGATTTTAGCTAAAGCTAACTTCAGCCCCAGTGGGGACAATTCTCAGCCTTGGTCTTATGTATGGAATCAAGTCAGCTTGCAAATTTTCCATAATTCGGCGCGGGCGCAGCACCCTTTAAACCCGCAGGGGATAGCCTCGATGATTTCTCTTGGCATGTTATTGACTGCCGTTCAAATAGCGGCGTCCGAATTTGGTTTTTCGACAACCTATCAGTTGGGACAAATGAATCCAGAAAATAATGATTTTTGGGCCCAAGTTCATTTTATCCAAACCCAAGAAAAAATCAGTTCTCTTGCGGACGTTCTAGAAACGCGAAGCACGGATCGAAGACCATACATTAGCGGGAATCTAGACAGGAAGCGACTAAAAGAGCCACTTAGCCAGCAAAGTGTTTTTTTTCCTGCCACATGGCATTCATGCGGCCCCCCCTCATCCCAGCTTTTAGATTATATCTCGAACGCCGAGCAGCTTTTGACCGACGATCCCCATATCTTGCCAGCTACTTTAAAGTGGCTTCGCTTCACCCATTCGCAAGTCCAAAAAACTAAAGACGGTATGCATTGGTCTAACATGGGTGTGAAGTTTTGGGAATTGCCCAGCATACCTTTAATTCGTGATTTCCCTATGGCCCTAAAGCTTTTAAGACCTATTGTTAAGTCACAAAATAAATTTCGCATTGAGGACCAACTCAAATCTTCGTCCGAATTAATTTGTGTGTCTATCCCCGACTCTACTCAATCAAGTCTAAATAAATCCACCATTGTCAAAGCCGGCGGTCTTATGATGGAATTATGGTTGTCTTTGAATAAAATGGGTTTTGGGGTGCAGCCTCTGACAATTGTTTCTACGTTTGCATTCAGTATTAAGCATGGATTAAGTCCTGCTTCAACAAAATGGAAACATTTTTTTGAAACCGGTGAAGCTTTGCTTAAAAACGAGTTTTCTATCGCGACTAATAATACACCAATCTGGATAGTGAGAACTGGCAAGTCGCCAGGCCTTTCAATTTCCATGAGGACCTTACGGATGGCTCCTATTTTGAAAATTATAGAGTGATAGTGTTTCAATCTATTTATGTTCGCCAGCAAGGGTGGTAATTTATTAAGTCTAAAACAAAAATTCTTTTTATTGCCCACACCGTCACGTTGGCTCATCTCGCTCGGCCTTTGAAAATTATTAAAAGTCTCGAGGCAAGTGAGTTTGATATTGCTTTGGCCGCTGATCTTAAGTATCAAAATTTAATAGAAAGCATCGGGATAGTGTTTCAACCCTTAGCCAGTATACCTGCAGAATTGTTTTCAGACATTGTCGACAAGGCGAACCCAATTTATTCTGAGTCAGTTTTTAACAGTCATATAGATGAAGACTTGAAAATAATTGAAAAAGTTAAGCCCGATATTGTTGTGGGTGATTTTCGTCATTCTCTTTCGGTCAGTTGTCGATTAAGCAAAGTAAAGTACGTCAACATAACTAATGCCTATTGGAGCCCGGAAATCGTTAGCCGATTCCCTATACCAGAGGCCCCCGCTGTGCGAATTTTAGGAGAACGATTTATTAAATTATTTTGTATGCCTTTTGTCCCTATTATCATTAAGTTTAATTTTTTTAATATGGCATTTCTGGTTCGTAAGTCCACAGCTCGGATTGGATTAAAATTCAATGACTATAGAAATATTATTACTGACGGCGATGTTATTTTATTTTGTGATACGCCCGAATTAGTTCCGCTAAAACAAAATAAGCCTAATCAATTTTACATTGGCCCTTTAATTTGGTCTATGCCGTGTGAGTTTCCTGCCTGGTGGCCCACTCTTGCGCCCAATAAAAAAAAAATTCTTGTAAGCTTGGGTTCATCGGGAAACTTAGATGTTCTGCCAGTAATTATTGCTGGGCTTAGGTCACTGGGCGAAGACATCCATATCATTGTGACGTTGTCGGGTAAAAAAAATAATTTGCCCGCCTTCCCCAACGTGCACACCGTTGATTTCTTGCCGTTTGATAATTTAGAAAAGGAATTTGCCCTTGTTATCGGTAACGGCGGCTCCCCTATTTGTCACGCCTCTCTTTCGTGGGGCACTCCCTGTATAGGAATTATCTTTAACAATGACCAGCTTCTAAACATGATTCATGTCCAGAATCGAGGCGCAGGCGTTCTACTGAGATTCTGGAATTTAACGGCTGAGATTATCAAAAGTACGGTTGAACATATTTTTTCTAGTGAGTCCTATTCAAGATCGGCAAAATCATTAAAGAAGGAATTTGAAAATTACGACTTGGGAAAAATAGTCAAAAAAATTGTCACCGAAAATACGTGACTAACTGATGACTTTTGATTTGGGGTAAAATTCACCATCGGAAATAACGGTGTTCATTGGAACCACCGTATTTGGCGCAACCGTCGATCCAATTCCCACAACGACTCCGGGAAGTAAAACCGCCCGGGCTCCGATAATGCAATTTTTCTTTAGATGAATTCGCTTCACAATCAAGGCATCACCTGAAGATAGCGTGACAATACCGTGAGGGGAAACGTAGCACTCATCTCCAAGTATAACATTTTCTTCGATCGTAACCATGTGAGGATCTGTCACAAGACCGCTTATCGCAAACACTCCCGGGCCGATTTTGGCGCCTAACAACTGTAAAAATGTAAACCCTGCGTAATACGCGCTATTGACGGATGGCTCGTGCGTGTGCCAGGGGTGTTGGTGGGATTTTTCCTTCGGCCACCATGTGTAGCGCCATTGAAAGGTACGTTCTCGGATCGAGGTCGTTCTTTTTGCAGGATTCGATAATTGTGAATAACGTAGCAGCAGTTTCCGCGCCAGCATGATTTCCAGATCCGTAATAGTTCTTGCGCCCCACTACGGCATGACGGATGGTGCGTTCAGCTTCATTGTTGGACAGCGGGATACGCTGATCCCTCAAGAATAACGTAAACCCATTCCATCTCTTGGTAAGATACTCAATGGCCTTGCGCTTCTGGCTTCCCGGACGGGACTTGGGGTGCTCTTCTAAAAGTTTTTGGTGAAGATCTTCGGCGACGGCGCGACTTTTCTCATTTCGCAAACGCAGAAGTTCTTCAAACGACGTGGCCCCTCGCTCAATCTCAAACAACCTGTCAATGTCATCCAGTATTGGTTTTACGGTGGGATCATGGTCTTCAATTTTTATAAATTCTCGGCGCGCATGCGCCCAGCAAAATGCCTGAGGAATGCCAGCTTCTTCAAGTACGTTGTAACCGCCATAACCATCGGTAACCACGGGACCAGTATAGCCACTTAAAAACTCTTGCACGACTTGCCCAGAACGAGTTGGTTTGAACAAATAGTGACTGCCGTAGCGATTGCTCACGATCCACATGTATCCGTCTTTTTCGTTCTTATTTTGGATACCCCATGGGGTTTCATCCAAGTGAAGTGCTAGATCGCTTGATTTTAGCTCGCTCAAGATTTCCGTCTGAACAGGTTCAAGGCTTGCTGCTGCAAGCCCGCTAAGGCGTGACAATGTACTGTTCTTGATCCCTTTAAGACCAAGGGACTCTATCTCTCGGGTTTGCCGTTCCAAAGGCATGTGACTGATATACTTATCAGCCACGACACTGACCACAAAGTCAGTCGAATAGTTCATGCCAGGCAATAGGCTGGAGGGGCCATTGGCGGTGATGATGACTTCTTTGTCCGGATCCGAGTTAAATTTGGGATCAAGCTTATATTTGTACTTTTTATGAACTTCTTTGACGTAAGAGCGTTCGATTATCTGAATACGGAAGGATTCGTCGTACAGGCCAGTATTTTTCCACATCGCAGGCTGTGGGTTTTCAATGCCACGTGATTTGGCTTCTTCGTTGAGTTCGTCGTCGTTAAGGTGGTGAGCAATTTCTAATTCTGGCAGGTTGGCCCATTTATTCTTCTTTTGATCTTCTCGGGATACTTCCGCCGGGAAAGCTGCCTGACTAAATAGAAGTGCTTCGGTTTGGCTTCTATCGCGGGGACGGTCTGTAGCCTCGGCGCGCTTCTCAGAGGATTTACCGAAAAGACTGCGACGAAGAAGCTTTACTTGCTCCTCCATTGCAAATGCCGACTGCTCTTTCTCAAACCGCTGCTTTTCGATGGCCTCAATCCGAGCTTCAAGCTTGCGATTATGCTCAATAAGATTCGCCATCAGCTGCGCAACCAGCTCTGGGCTTTCCTCTTTGAGGATTTTCTTTATTTTCTTGAGATCATCTTGTGCCATCTATGGATGACTTTGGCTGAGTCCTTTCGGGAGTTCAACAGACTCCCTTTGCGTCACTGGACTTTGTGGCGACAATGATCTGTCAACGACGGGTTTGCGTACAACACTGCCATGAAGAATCAACTTAAGCTCGTCCTGCGAAATCTCGTACCGACCGAGGAGCTCAGATAATGACATGAACCGACCTCGTTCAATCCTCTTTGCAATCAGCACCAGGCCACTGCCGTCATAAACCAGTATTTTAACCCGCTTCCTGTTCTTTCCAAAAAACAGGTAAATGTGCCCTTGATCCATAATGGCATTCATTTGATGTACACACAGAGAGTGCAATCGCTCAAATCCACAACGCATATCAATCTCGTCGCGGTACACAAAAACTCGGAGTCCTTTTCGGTCAACAAACATCACATTTCCCGAAGCTGACTTAGAAAGGATACAGCCTTGTGTTCTGGGAGGCAGATTAGGTATCCATCTGGAGTTGTGACTGTGACCATCTCAACTTTATGATCCGGTGATAAAGTTGGTATTGTGACGGTCCCAATTTTAGTTTTTTTGACCACCGGCAGGCTATGAAAATGACTGGCGGCCTTGCGGCCGCGGCTATCCGGAAGTCCCTCTGGCCGCCATTCCAGAATCGAGTAGTATGATATATCAATGGCCACAGATATGGCCTTGCCGTTCATACCAAGGGCGTACAGCTTGCTAACTCGATCTTTGATGGCATTGGGCCAGGCTTTACGTTCGCTACCAACCTCGGCTTGGTATTGTTCTTTGATCTGCTTGATTTCTTCGATGATTTTATTGGTTTCGCTCATGCCCCGAGCATGACAGGACGGTGGATCGGACGGAAGACGCGTATTACGCAGGGGTTACCAAATAATAGAGCGACAAGGACTGAATTTCGATGTGTGTGTGTGTGGAGAATCAAAATTAATCGATCTCAGTTATTGAATTTCAGTATTCAATAACTGAGTGGTCGACAACGATAGGGCTTAGATTAAGCCGATTTTCGACTTTTAGAAACATCAAACGCATTGGTATCAATCTCGGATCTTTCAAGCCATTGCGGATTCTTTAAAAACCACAGAACTGTTTTCTCGAGTGAGTGTTCGAAATTCAATGGTAACCGCCACCCCATATCAAACATCTTTTGACCATCTAATCCGTATCGTAAATCATGTCCAGGGCGACTTGTATGAAAATCGACAAGTTCATAGTTCAATGGTTTGCCGATGACTTTTGCGATGAACTGGGCCATTTCTAAATTATTGACCTCTCGTTCGCCAACAATATTGTACTTATCTTGTGTTGCTGCTTTATCCATTAAAAACACCACGGCAGCGGCTACATTACGTGCATGAATCCAAAATCGTGAACCTGGAATTTTTTTATTTGCGTCAGAATGAATCAAAATCTTATTTCCGGATAAAACTCTATTAATAACTAACGGAATAAATTTTTCAGGATGTTGACGTTCTCCGAAGATGTTCATGCAGTGAGTGATTACGACAGGAACTTTGTGTGTATTTCCGTAGGCCAAACACAATTCTTCGCCACCGGCTTTTGCTGCTGCATATGGATTTCCCGAGTTGTACCGATCCCATTCTTTATAGGCTGTTTTACCAGGAGCTGGACCAAAAACTTCGTCAGTTGAAAAGTAAAAAAACTTTTTTAAACTTTTTTGAGTTCGGGCATATTCAAGAAGTCGAAGTGTCCCTAAGACATTTGATATGACAAAGGGCTCAGCATCTTCGATACTGCGATCAACGTGGGTTTCTGCGCCTAAATGAAAAATGTATTCGATTTCTCCTATTTCAGATGCCAATCCTTCATCGATCGAAGAATTAAAGTTAGCCGTCAGAATTTTTATTCGCTGATCGTCATAACACTTAATATCTCGTAGCCTTTTTAATCCCATCGAAGCATAAGTCAATCGATCTAAAATAACGATTTCCGCTTTCGTATTTTTTAGAAAGTGTTCGACAAGGTGATGGCCAACGAAGCCGCAGCCTCCTGTAATTAGTACTCTCATATTAACCTCATTATTGTATTTTCAAAAACATCATTAATTTGATAATTTTCGATTTGTTGTTTTGTTTTCATAATTTGAAATTTTAATTCTTTTGACGAAGGGATAGCCGCAATGCTCTTTTGAAAAACTTCTGAATCAAACTTGTCAGAAATAATATATTCGCTTAAGCCACTTTTTTTAAGGGCGCTCATATGTAAGCATTGGTCTAAATTAGTGGCTACAGCAAATAATGGAACACCTCGAGAAAGACTATGATATGTCGTTCCTGTTCCACCATTACAAATGTGCAAATCACATTTTTGCAAAATTAAATCAGATGGTAAAAAGGCGGCCTGTCTGACGTTGTCATTGAACTGGGTCTTTTTTTCAGTTCCTGAATTCGATAAATAAACGCGATACTCTAGTTGTAATAACACATCAACAATTTGCGAACTCAGCTGCTGGTTCCCGGTGCTCCCTAAGCTGACGTAGGCTGTTTGTTGACTTTCAGTATTTGGCCAGTGATACGTGGGCCAATGCAGGGGCCAGGTTATTTTCGAGTTTTTCCAAATAAGTGGACCAATAAATGTTCCATTGGAAACATGTTGAGGCAAATTGTAAATTTCAGAAAGATCCGGAAAAAATAAATGATCACCGCCACAATAAAATTCAAATAAATTGGAACTGATTGATTCATGATGTTGATTTTCAAACCGATTCACAACCGACATTTGTCTATGCATAATTAGAGGCTCTACAAACGGAGCGAACAATTCTACAATTTTTCGCCCAAATAATTTGTTTGGTAAAACCGCGGGGACGATCGGCGGACGTCGATAGGCTGGATGCCAATGATATTGAATCAGGTTGATCCACGGAATTTTGTTTTTTTTCCATAGGCCTTTGTAAGACAATCTGAAGTCTGTTACCACGATATCTGGCCTAATTTTGTCCAATAGAATTTGATCACTTTCAGCAAACTGATTTAACTCTTCAATGGTAAAGGGAAATTGAGTTTTAAAAAGTCTATCGTTAAACTCTAAATTTGAAATACTTTGAATTTCGTAATAATTCATTTGGGCACTTTTAAAATCTATAAATTGATGGGCGCTCGGGATAGTTGCAAAATGAATTTCAAATTTTTCTAAATTGATTGACCGAGCTAATTGAAAAAGCCTCGTCGGATGTGCCATGGAAACGCCCTCTGCAATAAACAAAATTTTTATTTTTTTTTGAACCTTCGAATTTTGTTTTCCAGTGACTGAATCATTTTTCATTTAAGCCACCTTCTTTTTTGATCTATCTGCAAAAAGAGAGATGAAATCTTCGTCTAAGTAGCTGACAAATTTATTCCAATTTATATCCGTCTTAATGAGCTCAATCCCGTAAAGCTGACGGTCTTCGTTAGCCCAGCGCACGACTCCTCGAACTTCTGCCTGGCAGCCTTCAGCAACCTCGATTCGAAGCATTAAAATTCCAGATAATGGAATCGATGAGAAAGCACATAGCCCTTTTCTTGCCACATTTAGAATTATTATTTCGGATTCAGATGACGACATGACAATGGCTTTTCGATTCAGTTGATGTCGAACTTCGTTTCTCAGACTTTCAGTATTTAGTAGGGGCAAAATAGATCGATAGTATTCTTGAGGGTAAGCTGAAGCCAGCCCCATTCGCTCTTGATCAGTCAAATCTTTAAACACTGTCGACTTTTCGGAGAAAAAATAATGCAACATCTCTGGATCCATGACCGGATCAGCCGACTTATAGAATGTTCTATGCGGCATTTCAAAATGATTTAGTTTTAAATTCACAAAATAGTCATATAGATTTTTTGATTGAACTTTGTCGCCATACAATTCTTTAAAAATTTTTGGAGCTTTACGGACATCAAGAAACAGACCAATAGCGGGATTTCCATTTGCAAAATTATAATCTGAAACCGGAGGACACTTTAAGCGGCTAAAAGCGAGAAGCGCCTCATAAAAATCGCTCATCGTCGGATTAACAGCGATGACAATGACGTCTAAGTTCATATAATTCTCGACGTACTCCCAGAAAAATTTAAGTAAAGGTAAAAACAAACTTCCGCGTTTTAAACGGAACTCCGGATCGATAGCTAAAGAAGAAACTTCGGCAACGACATCATTTTTTTCGATGTATTCCGCTAAACTAAAAGCACTTTCAATTGGTAAATCAAATTGAGCACGTCTAATAATTGAAACAGTCCCAACCACCTTGTTATCAAATAAGGCGATCAAAGTTGTCGTCGTCGGAAGAGCAAAATGTTTGATAATTCTCATTTCTGAATCAACTGGCTTTGCATAGCCTTGTTCGACATAATTTTTCAGAAGTATTCGGTAAGATTCAGAAAGCTCTTCACGTGTTCTGGCAATTCTGAATGTAAATCTCGAGTCTAAATGATTTGAAATTTTAAGCTGATTTCGAATCAGCGCGAATCGCAATTGCGCCGGTAAGAACGAAATCAAAAAACGTAATAATTGCGGCTTCCGTCGATCAGCCATTCATAATCCTTGTTAACATAATAAAAATTTCAAACATACTAAGACCGATCGGTCTTTTGACCTTAAACTAAAGTGAAAAATTTAAACTAGACCTCTTTGTTTGAATTGAAGTCTAGGTCAAAGGTTAGGAACTATAAACCGGCATTTTTCCCCTACCAGCCCCCCAGGAGGTTCGGCCCGAAGGGCCTCCTGATGGAGTTTCGACTGCAAATCTTATGATTCAATGATGCCGGGGGCTCCGGGAGCTCTCGCTA
>NZ_AP029179.1:0-15391 GCF_055397015.1 Bdellovibrio sp. HAGR004
GTATGATCCACTTTAAAAATGGAACTTACTAGACCACCGAAAAATGAACTTTCAGTTTATAAATCTAAAAAATCCACAAAATCCGTTTTTGAAAATTGGCTCTTAAACCAAAATCCAACTTCCAGACGAACCTACAAATCCATTTTAAAAAGTTTTTTTGGTTTTCTTGAGACCCAAGGTCTTAAAATCAAAGAACCAAATCAAATAACCACGAAGCAGATTTTAATTTATAGGGATTTTTTAAGTTCCAAAGGTTTTAGCAACAAATACCAGAACCTTCATTTAAGTGTTTTAAGCTCAATGCTCCAGAGCTTTGTGTTTGACCAACTCATAGAGGCAAATCCCTGCTCAAGAGTTAAAAGACCACCAAGCGACACCAAAAAAATTAAGCATTACTTAACAGATAGGGAAATTGAAAGGCTACTTGCCACATTTACAGAGAAACAAGCGACATTAAAGACATTGTTTGTGGTTTTATATTCCACAGGTCAAAGAATTAGCTCTATTTTAAATCTTAGAAAGGGAGACATACAATACCTAGAAAATAGAATGATTTTAAGCCTTAAAATAAAAAGAAATAAGCAAAGGCTTTTGCCTGTCCCAAGTTCAGCCGAGGTTTTGCTCAAAGAACTCATAAAAAATAAGAAAGATGATGAGTATTTGTTTGTAGGACGAAACCAAACAAATAAACCTTTAAGTGTGAGTTCTTTCAATGAAATGCTCAGGGTCAAGGCTAGAAAAGCCCGAATTAAGAAGCAAATCAGCTCACATACTTTTAGGCGAAGTCTTTTAACAAAGCTAATTTCAAAGGGCTACAACCTTGATAAAATCAAAGAAGGGGTCAGCTTTCATAGTGATATAAGCACCCTCTTTATTTATAAAAATAACCAGCAAATGGATTTAAAAGACAACCCCATTTTAGATTTACATTATAACCAAAGCGAGGACAGGGACGACTGGAGTTCTCCAAGAGCCTTAATTGCAAGACTTGAGAAAGAGTTTGGGAAGTTTGAGCTTGATGTGTGTGCGAGTTTTAAAAACCGAGTTTGTGAAAGATTTTTTGATAAAGCCACAAATGGGTTAGAACAAGACTGGAATGGGTCTGTTGCTTGGTGCAATCCCCCTTATAGTCAAAAGCTTGAGTGGATTGAAAAAGCCACTTTAGAAGCAAACAATGGAGCAAAAGTAATTATGCTCCTTCCAGCATTTACAGAGACCGCCTACTTTAGAGAGCTAAAAAAAAGCAGTCAGTGGCTTTTATTTTTGAATGGAAGACTTGTTTTTAACGAACACCAGCAGAAAGAAACAGCAAAGTTTTCAAGTGTGCTTGCTTTTTTCAATATAGAGCCAAGAGAAATTCCAGATTTGGGATGGATTGTGCGATGAAATGTGATTTGACTATGTCTGTTAGTTTGATTACTTTTGTAATACAAAATTTAAAGCAATTTATGGGTGTGCTAATTTTATAGCATAGTATTTGGAAATAGGGTCGTTTCCGCAGGAGACCATATGCGAACAGTCATTAGCCTTTTTATCAAACCTCTAGAAAGGTTTATTAAAACCGAGTCCTCTTCTGGGATTGTTTTAATGATTTGTGCAGTTATTGCGATGTATATGGCAAATAGCTCTATTTCAAATGACTACTTTTCTTTTTTGGAAACGAAATTCTTCAATTTATCTATTTTGCATTGGGTAAATGATGCCTTAATGGCTTTGTTCTTTTTTGTGGTTGGTCTAGAAATCAAAAGGGAAATGGTGGCAGGCGAATTAAGCACTTTAAATAAAGCTACTCTACCAATATTAAGTGCTTTAGGTGGAATGATAGTTCCAGCACTTTTTTATTGGTTTTTTAATAAAGATGGATCTGGTGCAAATGGTTGGGCAATACCTATGGCAACAGATATAGCCTTTGCACTGGGTGTTTTATCATTGTTTGGCTCAAGAGTGCCATTAAATCTTAAGATCTTTCTTTTGGCATTAGCCATAGTTGATGACATTGGAGCTGTATTAGTAATTGCCTTCTTCTATACAGAAGAAATTAGATCGGCTGGGTTATTGATTGCTGGAGCTTCTATTTTAGCAGTTTTAATTAGTCAGTTTTTTAAACTTAAGAGTTATCTTATTTATCTAATAATAGGTGCGATCGCTTGGTATGGAGTTCTAATTTCTGGAGTTCATGCCACTATTGCAGGTGTAATTCTTGGTTTGATAACTCCATATAGCTTCCCAGTAAATAAGCTTGGAGAAACTTTTTCTCCTGTTGATAATTTAATCCATTATTTACACCCAGTTGTTGGATACTTTATTATGCCAGTCTTTGCTTTATCTAATGCTGGTGTGAATTTGGGCGAGTTAAATATTTCCCAAATTATTAACAACAACATTTCTTTAGGGATCATAGTTGGCTTAGTTTTAGGAAAGCCAATCGGCATTTTTGGCTTTTCTTACTTAGCTGTGAAGTTTGGAGTTTCAAGCCTTCCAGAAAAGGTAAATTGGACTGGACTACTTGCGGTGTCTTGTCTTGCTGGCATTGGCTTCACAATGTCTATATTTATCAGCAACCTGTCCCTAGCAAACAGTGATATAACCTATGCAAAAATAGGTATTATTTTAGCTTCTGTAATTTCTGGTGTCTTAGGTGTGATTGCTTTGTTTTTCAAATTAAAGAGCTTTTCAAAAGACGAAATGCTGTTGTAGTTGATTGAACAGATAGGTTGTATTACAAAAATACTACTTTTATAAGGGTTTAGTATGGGAAGTATGCAAAGTAAAAAAGATAAGTTAAATGGGTTATTATCTAAAAATGGCGAGCAAACAGTAAGATATGAAGTTAGGGAGAAAAAAGACAAGGTTCTATCTGTAAGACTAAGTGAAAAGTTATTAAATGAGTTAAAGAAAAAGTCTAAAAGGCATAGCCTCAATACCCAAAAGCTGGTGAGGCTTATTTTAGAAAACTATATAAGGGATAGTAAAATTTAATGCCTATAATGAGTTTATCATTTTTGTTTTATCTGTCAGTAGCTGGTGTGGCAGGAGTAATTTCTAGATATTTTTTAACAGCTTCATTGGATAAGCTTTTTCTGGCAAATTGGTTGGGGACAGCGATTATAAACATGGTCGGCTCGTTATTAGCTGGGGCTTTGTTTGCATTAGCAGAACAGAAAAATATGATTAGCCAAGAAAATCTAGCTATTTTATTAATTGGCTTTTGTGGTGGCTTTACTACCTATTCAGCTTACTCTCTTCAAAGTTTTCAACTTATTCAGCAAGGGCTTCTTGGTCAGGCTTTAATAAACCTAATAATTCTTCCACTGGCTGGTCTTTTATATGTCTTTATTGGGTATTATTCAGTCAGGTTTTTTCTGTAAGAAGATGGTTTAATTGATTTGAGTAAATTGCTCTTTGATCTTTTGAGGATAGCAGAAGAAGGAAATTTCTTGTTCAGTTGGTTTATAAAATTTCAAAAGCTCATAAAGAGCATAGCATGGCAAAGAGGTTTTCCCTTTTTCAACTTGACCAAGCTCAAAAGGAGTCAGGCATTTAATGTATTTTGATACTTGATTAACAGACAGACCAAGCCTCGCTCTATTTTTATAAAGAATATCTCCAACTGTCTTGTTGAATAGCTCAGTATCAAATTGTCCCAAAGTTAATGCCCTATTTAAGTTCTAGCTTGACCCCTAATGCTTTACACATAGCTAAAAGGACTTCAAGACTGGGCTTTCTCGTCCCCTGTTCAATGGCTTGTAGTGTTTTGAAGGCAATATTTATTTCTTCAGCAAAATCAGTTTGGGATATTTGCTTTTCTTGCCTTTTTCTTTGAAGGTAATCAATGAGGTTATGAATTTCCTTCTTCACAAAAGCTCTATATTTTACAGGTAATTTTGAAAGCCTTTTATCATTAACCACAACCTATAATAGGTTTATTTGAGTGTCTATATTAACCTACTAATAGTGGGATATTACCCTGCTATTAGTAGCCTCCCACTAAAAGTAGGGTATCAAATAAGTAAAACAACACAGTTCCCTCAACTATTTGAAAAGAGTGCCGATAGGAGAAATATGAGAACTCTTTTGGTAGAAGACGATGACGATTTAAGAGAAATTTTTAAAGAACAGCTTATAGGTCTAGGTTGTTCTGTTATTGAAGTAAAAAATGGCGAACAAGCACTTTTAAGTTTAAAGACAGTAGAAATTGATTTAGTGATTAGTGATATTCAAATGCCAGTTCTTGATGGTGTTAGTTTTTTAAAGAAAGCTAGAGAAGAGTTTAAAACTTTACCTATTTTTATAATTACAGGATCTTCTCCATACACCGAAAGAGAGATTTTGAGCTATGGGGCTAGTGGTTATTTTGAAAAATCCAATTTTGATTTAAAAACAATAATTGACCAAGTATCTCCAAAAGTTGCTTGAGTCATGTTTTGAAAATCATTCTTAAAGCCAATATAGAAACCATCAATTTAACAATTGTGTGGAATTTGTTCTCTGTTATCTTTTTTAAGAGATTTTTACCTAGAAATGAGCCCACAATTGCCACAAAAGAAAGTGCCACAATAGTTTTCTTTTGATCGTAAAAAGCAATTCCCCAATCTATATAAACTATGACTTTGGTCAAATGAGTAATTCCAGAACAAGTGGCTTCAGTTGAAATGAAGCCAAATCTAGATAGGTGCTTTTCTTTTGCGATAAAGGGATGAATTAGAGGACCAGTAATACCTATGAATAGCGATACGGTGGTAGATATTGCCCCTATTAAAAAATAAGATTTTATATAAGGGGAATAATCAAATGCATTTTGTGGAAGCCACATTGCGACCAAAATGGAAGCCCCAATAATAATAGAAAAAATATTTTGATTGAGGTCTGCAATAGGCAATAGCGACCCTGCTATTGCTCCAACCAAAGCACCTAGTGAATATTTTAATACAATTTTAGTATCTATTTCTTTGTATGACCATATGGCTCTGCCAAGGTTGCTAAAAAATTGAACAATAGAATGTGTCGGAATGATTAAATTGGCTGGCAAAACCATTCCAAAAAATGCCAGCAGTATTATCCCACCACCAAGCCCAGATAAACCAGATACAGTAGTTGCTATAAGTGTTCCAAAAATTAAGAATAATAGCTCTTGGGATTGTATCACAGAATTAGTAGTTCATTATCCAGCTCTAGTTTTCCCGATTGGTTCAACTGTAAAGCGAAGTCCAAGAGCTTGAAGAAGTTGGATTATGGTTTCAAATCTGGGTTTAGCTTCTTTATCCTCATCAAGGATTTTGTAAAGAGCATTTTGGCTTAATCCAGCTTCTCTAGCTAAATTTTCATAACCACGAACTTCAGCAACATCTCTAATGGCAGACAAAATGGCTTCTGGCATATCATAGTTTTCTTCAACAGAGGCTTTTAGATATTCCTGTTGGTGTTCAGGTTTCTTTTTAAGCCACTCAAGCAATCCTTCTCTGTGGGATTTTCCAGCTTTAATGTTAAGCATTGTTTCTCCTTTTGAAATCAGCCCAATAATTTTGAGCGAGTTCAATGTCTTTAGTTTGAGAGCCTTTATCTCCAGCACAGAGGAGCAAAACTATGCTTTCCCCATGCCTAGCGAAATAAACTCTGTATCCACTACCGAAGTTAAACCTAAATTCACTCACTCCAGAGCCAACAGGCTTCATATCTCCAAAGTTTCCAAATTCAACCCTACGAAGTCTTGCCCTTATTCTGGAAGCAGTCATCGGGTCTAAATCATTAAGCCACTCTTGAATTGGTGTGTTCCCATTATGGTCTGTGTAATCAATGATGGTTTGAGACTTAACTTCCACCCTTGAATTCTATCCAAATGGATAAAAATAAGCAATAGAAAAATATAAGCAGTGCAACATAGCGAAATGATTTGGCTATTGAAACTTAACAAAAATGAGGTTCTAATTTTTAAAAGTTAAGCTTGGAGAAAAAATTATGGAAATGCCAATAGCTTTCAAAGTCAAAGAATTAAGCCAGATACTAGATGTTTCCACCCCAGCCGTAAGCCAGAGGCTTAAAAACACGACAGACGAGCTTTTAAAGAGCGATAAGAACCGAACTGTTGGCATTCCTAGGGAGACAATTTCAAAGATTTTAACAGAGAATGGGCATAATTATTTTTACCGAAAAAATATAATCCTAGCCCATACGATAGTTGGTGGATCAGCTAAGACTTCAGCCATTTGGTCTTTGTTTAATGGTTTTTTAAGAATTAGCTCAAAACAAAATCCACTTATACTTTGCTCCAGCGATTCCCAAGCCAGCCTTGACGATATAGCTCTTGGTAGCATTCCAAGTGCCGACAAACAACGAGTTTTAGTTGATTATTTCAATGAGCAAGCAACTCTAGACGACATTTTAATTCCTATTGATAAGAACGAGAACACTTGGATTATTCCAAGCCATTTAAACAATGTGTTCCTAGATAAATCCCTACAAAGCCCAAAAAAAATTAAGGGCGAGGCATTAAGACTTATTCAGGACATTTACAAAAAATTCCCGAACACAAACCCTTCTATTTTCATTGATACAATGCCAGCCCTATCAGCCAGCACAGGGTCATTTATTCTGGCTATGGCTCAACTAATGAACGAATACAGCCCAGAGGAATATAACCCAGTGGTTTGTATTCCACTACGAAGCGACAGCACTTCATTAAAAGGTTGCCAGATTGCTTTTGACGAACTCAACACGATTATTGAGACCTTTGGAGTTGATAAGAAGCCAACAGTGAAGGTGTTTTTAGCGAACTACGATAAGAGGCTTTCTCTCTCTAGTGAAATTCTAAAGAGCTTATTTGGCGACCCTGTTTTGAAAGATTATGTTGCAGACACAATTATAAGAACCAGTGCCGAAATTCCAAAGACCAGCTATGCGAACAAGTCTGTATTTCACGACAAACTCACTTCTGTTGGAAGCGATTACAACGACCTACTCCTTGAAGTTCTTGGGTATGAAAAACAGGGAGCTAATGGGTAATGAAGCTAGAGGACATTGTTAAGCAAAAAGGTCTAGAGATTAAGAAAGAGGAGAAGAAGGCAAAGCCTTCAAGCTCCCCTTCTGCTCTTGGTAGAAGATATTTTTGGGACGAAGACCAAGAAGCCCCAGAAAAAACAAATCCCATTAGCCAGCCATTAGACAGTAATAAGCCAGCAGATAGACAGGAAAAAATCTCATTAGCCAGTAATTCTCCTTTTGATAAGCCAGTTATTAGCCAGCCATTAGACAGTAATAAGCCAGCAGATAGACAGGAAAAAATCTCATTAGCCAGTAATTCTCCTTTTGATAAGCCAGTTATTAGCCAGCCATTAGACAGTAATAAGCCAGTTAATTTTAACGAGTTGGTAGGGGACGAAAAGCAGTTTATTTTAGTCATTTTTAGACATTTGGAATTTCAAGCAAGCCGAGAAACATTGCCAATAACAACAGACGATTTAAAAAAGTCTTTTAGCAAAAAGACCAAGGCAATCAGTAATTTAATTGAAAGGCTTGTTGGAAAAAAAGTTTTAATAGTAAAAAAATCAGCGAGAGGAAATGCCTCTTGGAGAATTTTTAGTTTAGCAGAAAAAACATTTAAAGAAGTAAGGGAGTTTAACTCTATTAGCCAGTCATTAGCCAGTCATTCTCCTTTTGATAAGCCAGTCCATTGGACAGGAAATGAGCCTTATAGTAATAATTTAAATTCTTCTTCTATAAAGAATAATAACAATAACGAGCCAACCGAACCCGACTTTGAAATACCCGAAAACATATCAGCCTTAGGTATTTCCCAAAAATCACTTCAAGCGATTGTAAGAGATAATTTTTTAAGTAGGGACGAGGTGGATAGTTCTTTAAAGCATTACAGCTTTGATCTTGTAAAAAACCAAGTAAAGCTCAAATCAGCCCAGTTTTTTATGGGTGTCCTAAGAAACAAAACCCCTTACATAAGCTCTCATTTTGCTCAAGACGAGGCGAAAGCAATGCAAGCAGAGATTGCTAGGATTAAGCAAATCCAGAGCGACAGGGCAGAGCTTGCAGAGTTAAAACTACGAGAAGAGTTTGAAGAGTATAAATTGAAAAATCCAAATTTCTTGGACGAAGTAAAAGCAGGAAACAGCTTTTTAGCTAAATCCAATTCAAAGATTTTGGACGAGATTGCATTTGGGAAATTCAAAGAGAAAATTAACACACATAGTCAAAACGAAAATCCATAAAACTCTCTAAAATCCTTTTTAAGAGACTTTGGCTTTTATCCACCATTACCCATAGACCCACCAGTTAAAAGCGAGCAGTGAGACGACTGTGTGATAATAAAAGGGCTTCAAAGTTCTGGTCTTACCAGTTTCTATTGGATTTCAAAATAGAACCCTAAAGGGGGTATTGTAATACCCCCTTTAGGGTTGAAGTTTAAACAATCAATAATTCATTAAAACAAGCCCCCATAAAACCGCCCAAAAATTTTTTTCAAACTACTTAAAAATTTCTCCATTTAGTTTCCAGCGACAGGGATTGGCTCTGGAGCAACTTAACTAAAAACAGCTCTTAAAAAGAGCACGGAGAAAGAATTATGAAGCAATTCATAGAGGCAAAAGCAACAAAGGTAGAGGAAAAGAAAGACCCAGAAACAGGAGCAATCACTTATAGAGTGGTTTTAGAGATTATTGAAAGTCTCACTGTAAATAGTTTGGTAAAACCAGAGCTAAATAAAAGCCAGCTCTTTGAAGTAAGCCACTACGATTTTACAGACGAGAAGGGGAAAAGAATTAAGGGCTTTAAAATCCTTGGGACAGCAAAATAACTTTCTTTATGAAAAGTCTTATTTTAGCAAGTCAGCAAATAGGATTTCCAGAAGCTCTGGCAGGAGGGGTAGTCCTTACCCTTCCTGTTTTTATTTATGTTGGAAAAAAGCTTTACGACATAATTTATCTAAAAAAACCAGCTTTGCTTGCCACAGATTTAGCTTTTGAAGAATACGAGTGGGTAGAAAACACAAAGGATAAGTATTTAAAAAGAAAATTAGCTAAAAGAAGCATTAAAATCAAAAGACGAAAAAATCATATTGAGATTTTAAAATTTAATCCCAACTTAAATGCCCAGAATATCTCAAATCACATTCCTACGATAGAGAGGATTTTTAAAAGAAAAGTCATAGCAGTAGAATTTAGAAACTATGGTTTATTTAAACATAAAGAAAAAATCATTTTTATCTTTGAGCATTTTAAAAAAGTAATCACTAAAGAACATTTTAAAGAAAAGCTAGAAGTAGGCTCCTACTGGAAGGGGCAAGACCCAACAGGGAAAAATTTAATTAACTCTAGAAAAAGTCCCTTTATTTTCATAGTAGGAGGGCAAGGGTCTGGGAAATCAGTAGCGGGTTCAAGTTTTATAATTTCTCTTATCAGCAGTTTTACAAAAAACAATTTGCCACAGCCAAAACTTGTAATGGTCTCTAGCCAAAAGCAAAGTGAGTTTGTTCCACTCACTCAAAAATTTTTAAAGACAGGCGAAGTTCTAACTTTTAATGCAAACAATTTAGAAGAAATAAAAGCACTTAACGAGCTTTTAAAAAATCATTTAGATCGGTGTGGAAAGTTTTTTGAAACAATTAAGCAAGAAGGTCTAGTTGTAAGACACTGGTTTGATATTGAACACCCAGACAAAGTAGCTCCACTCGTAATCCTTATGGACGAGTCCCCAGAATATCTGGGCGAGCAATTAAAAATTAAAATCACTAAAGACAGCTCTCCAGAAGAAATTGAACTCCACTCTATCAACGAAGAGAAAAGAAAACTTTGTTTTAGTGTTGATAGGTGTTTTAGAATTTTAAGGGAAACTGGGACTTATATTTTTATTCTTTCACAAAGTGCCAATGCGAGCGATCTTGAAGGGATTAGTTTTGCCAACTTGAGGGGAAATGTTCTTTTAGGCAGAGGCATAATCAAGCAAGTATTTTCTTTATATGGAATACCAGCCGAATTAACCGAGCAAAAATTAGGCGAAGGAATGTTTGTCTATGCCACCAATGGAGAGGTAGGTGTTTTGAAAACTCCATTTTTATCTCTTGAAGGGGATAAAAAATGAAAATCCTAGAAACCAGAGTTGATATGCTCACAATGGTTATTCAGCGAAAGCGAGAGCAAACTATAAACTTAAAAGAAGGTGGTCAGCTTTTTGTTAAATGTGCTTTGGGCTATGAAATAGCCGAACTTCTGGGAGTAAAGCGAAAGAGCGAGCGAAAAGAAGGGGATTTTGGACTAGAAGGTGGCTTGATTTATTTTGCAAACGAGGAAGACAAACTCATACCCCAGTTCAAGGCTTCTTTTTTTATCAAGTTTCCCAACTACGAAGAGAAAATAAACCAAATTTTAGAGTTATTAAAAAGTAAGGGCTACACCTACCATTTTACCAGAATTGATTTTTTGTATTTGTTAGACGAGCCAATTTTTAAAGAACTTGATAAAAGTGATTTTAAGAGAACAGACACTCTACCTAAGAAAAACAAAAACGAAATTTATTGGTTTTCAGCTTTTAGCTCTGTTTATGGGATTGTTTCCTACGATAAGCAGAAGCAATTAAAGAAAATCAAAAAAGCACACCCAGAGTATTACAACCACTACAATTCAAAGTATGGCAGTAAGCCCATTTATCACTTTGAATTAAGGTTTTTTGATTTTTTAAAGAAAAACAGCAAGACCCAGATTATCACAAAGAGAATACCCAGTATCTGGGAAGATAAAATTGATTTTAATAAAGTCAAAGAGGAGGTCAAAAAAGAAATCTTATCTAGGGTCAAGTTTAAGCGAAAAATTCTCCATTTAATTAAAAATGAGGAGGATTACAAATGAGACTAACAGATATTGAAAAGTTAATTGCAATACCAGAAGCCCCAAAGCAGGGGACTAGGGAAGTAAAACTTGAAACCAAAGAATTGGTAGAACAGTTAAAAAAAGACAGCTCTTTAGCAATTGAAAAAATAAAAGCTATTCCACAGGCAACCAAAGACGAGCTTAAACCTTTTTTTGCTCCAACATTTTTTAAAGAGGGGACAGCCTAATATGGAAAAAAAGATTGTTCTTCTTAAAGATTTAAACACTTCAAAATTTCCAGTGGTGGATATTTTAAAGAGCGACAGTGAAGAAAGACTTGGTTGTGCCACAACAAGCCTAATTAACTTTACTCAACTGCTTGGGACTTTTGACCCAGACAAGTTTTCAAATATAGCAGAAATGGCTCTTTTTTATGAGCTTGAATTTGGGAAAGACCTAAATGGTGGAGTGAGTGCTAGAAAGTGTTTTGAAGTCATTGACGAGTATTTAAGCCAGCACACAGAGCTTGAAAGATACATTTATAGGGCAGATACAGTTAAATACGAGACCATTTTATTTTTACTAATGAATAATTTTGTTGGTCTAGTTGCAAGCGATACGAAAGGCGATGGGCATTGCGATGTAGTTTTCTACCAAGAAGGAAAAGTGTTTTACAATGCCTTTGAAGTTAATGAGCAGGAACTAGCCGAGATTATTTTCTCTAGCCCCCATAATATGATGTGCTTTGCTAGGAACTTAAAGACCCATAAGAGGTTTTCAATGAAGGCTAGCGAGATGGGGTCTTTGATTTTTAAACTCACAGAAGACCAGAAGCACTATTTAACCGAAAAAGAGCAAGATATGATCACTCAAAATATGGTTGAAGTCTTTTGTAAATATCCAACCCACAAAGTCCAAGAGTTAATTAAAGAGAAAGAATACCTTTTAAAAAATCTAGGGCTACTGGAGAGTGAAATACTTATTATTTATCCAGAGCCAAAAGAATAGATTTTAATTCATCAACAGTGAGGCATAAAGGTAAGCCACTGTCTGTTTGAATAACCACAGTTTTTCTGTGGCGAAAGTAAAAGAGCTTTTTAATTTTCAGGACACTAATTTTTCTTAAAGACATAAAACACTCCAAGGTTAAAAGGAAAGCCCCATTACTGGGGCTTTTTATTTGCAAAAACAGCTTTAATGAAGTTTTCACTAAGTGAAATTGCAGTTTGATTGTTTAAGAACACAAGTAAGTTTCTATTTCCTTTTTTGTTAGGCTTTGAAGCTTTCACTTTGTGAGCCTTGATAAAAGTCAGTAGAAATTCTTGAGAAATTTCTTTGTTTATTTTTTTCATTTTATATCTCCTTGCCAAAAATCTTTGGCGGTTGTTTTTTTGTTTTTCAAAAAACTTGAAAATAAAAACAACTAAGCCAACAAGCGAAAAACCCAAAAATAAAAACGAAACATAAGACTTGGAGTGGTCAAATTCATAGTGCCAACAAAGTTGGAACGAATTTGAATTAACGAACAACCATTATTCTTTTGGGTTTGTAGCGATTACTTCTAGGCAAGTGTAGATAGAAAAAAGCATTAAAAATAAATTTCTAAATTTCAACTTTTTCAAAATCAAAGCGGTATTTCAATATTAAGAAGAAAAAAGAGAAATACTTGAGTGTTTTGCTCAAGATTTCAAAGGCAAATAGCTTATAGATTTTGAGAGCTTAAATTGTTGAGTAATTCACTCAATTTTTAGTTCAATTTTTTGGGCTGTTTGCGAGCTAAAAATATTTTTTTTGATAAAATAAAGACAAGAAAGGAAAGAGCAAAATGGAAACATATTTTTTAGGAAAGATTTTAGAAGCGGTATTGATTGTAGGAGTAATTTATTTAGCAACAAATAACAAAAGAAAGGAACGATAATTTTATGGGTAGAGCGGAAAGACGGAAACAAGAGCGGTTTTTAAAGAAAAAAGGCACACCAGTGAGCCATCTTCATTCACATTATTTACCAAGTGAGTTGGATAGTATGAGAAGTGAAATTAAAGAGTTTTTAAGAACCTATGAGTTTAAGGGGTCTCTTTTTCAAGAAGATTATGAAAGAGAATTAGGCATTAAAAAAATGTTTCCCAATTCTTTAGTTGTTAAAAGAATAAGTGATGTGGATGAAGGCATTATGACTTTAGAGCAAAATTATCCAATCTTTATTAAAGAAACAAAAGAGATAATAAAAATGGATATTTTTTTGGTTAGAGAAAAAAACGGTTGGTTTATTAAATACGACAAAGTGCCTTATTCACAAAACATTTTAATAGCCATTAAAGAAACTGGTTTTGAGTATATGATGAATAATGACCTTAATGTGGCTTCAAGGTTTTATGGATATTTAATTCCTTATGCCAACCGTATTATCCGCAAAGCCCTAGATAGATTAACTTTGCGATATGGCGATGAGTGGGTTAATTTATAAATAAAAAAGGTAGGTATTTATGAAAAAGAAAGAAGAGTTAGTTCCATTTGATTATGTGAGACATCAAATAGGTATTGAAATAAAAAAAATGGGAAAAAAAGTTGGCTTAACAAATGCTATTGAGGTTTCTTTTTTTACTCTAGGTTGTATTTTGTATGAAGGCGATCAAGCTAATTTTAAAAAATGGATTTCCTTGATTAAGGCAGGAGTAAAGTCTAACCAAAAAATGAGAAAAAAAAGACAAGCCAGAAAAAAGAAGGTTTAAATGAATTGGTTGGAACAAAGAATAGAAAATAAGTTGGCTAATTGGAGAAAAATAAGGACAAAAGATATTCAAAGCATTGCAGAAAAAAGAGAAATGCTAAGACAAATAGATATTGAAATTGATTTAGTCTATGAACATAGAAATGACTGTCCAGTAAATCCCGATATTTTTGGAGGATTATCAAATCTGTGCTTAACATTGACCCAAGAGATTTTAGAAATTATTAACCAAAAGAAGCTCTAGACCATAGTCTTGAATAGCCCCAATTTGACCACTAAAAATCCTTTATTAAATATAGATTTAAACAACCTTATTGGCAGACGATTTTTAGTATTGTTCTGTCCGAGCAGGGGTGACACAGTCTCGAGAGGAGAATTTAAGTCAAAGACTCTGTTGAAGATGTCATTGCCTGTTCCCAGTGTTTTCTTCTCAGTTCTTGAGCTTTATGTCTAGCTCTTTCTCTGCGCTTCAATAGTTCATACCGTCCTTGATGATGAACTGAATTTGGAGCAAAGCCTCCGTTCCCTTGGTTTGGTCGGTTGAAGTTATAATCGTTAATGGCTTTGCCGATAAGATCTCTTGCTTCCGTTTCATCAGCATACTGCTCTTGAAGATTTATTTCTTCGCGCTTCAATGTTCCAATCACTCTTTCAGTTCTGGCGTTGCCAGTGGGTCTACCGATGCCGCTTAGCCACAACTTCAATCCTTGGACCTCGATGTTAGTTTTTGTATAGGCTGCAATATTGGCACTGCCATGGTCTGCGACAACAAAGGGCTTGAGGTGACCACTCGGAAGTAAGTCAATTTTCTCGATGGCAACGGCTTCGGTGACGACAGTAACAACTTGGATCTGGGTGATCTGATGGTAAAGACCCCAAGATAAAATCTTTCTTGAATACCAGTCTAGAAGAACCAGACAAAACATAAATTTCCCCTTCACAGTTACCCAGGTCCAATCCATACCCCACAGTAAATTCTTCTGCCAGGGCTCGTGCAAAAGCATATCTGCTGGTGGTACTACTGGCCTTGGCTTTTCTGGTACAAAGGGGTGATTTAACCCGTGTGACTTCATGATCTCCGCTACTTTGGTTTTTCCGACGAAAGCCTTCGCGGTTTTTTCAAGATAATAAGCGATTCGTCGGCAATGCCAATCGGGGCGCCTCTTCGCGAGAGCAATCACTCGCTTTTCTTCAAGAGGTGTGATCTTATTTTTGCCACCGCCCCCGCCATGATTTTCTTTGGCGGGATCTTGTTTCCAACGGTAATAGGCTCTTGGATTTAGTTGCAGGTATTTGCAAACAGCAAGGAGCGACTCGCTCTTGCGAGCCTTATCGATAAACTCCACCAGAGCCTCGCGGTGCGCCTTGGTCAGGTGGCGATTGTAAAGGGGGCCCTCTAGTCCTAATAGCCGCTTTTTTTTAAGGCCTGCAACTCTATGGCTGTCTCTAGAAGGGCTTCCTTGAGGCGTTCGGTTTCGGCTTGAAGCTTTTCCACTACTGGATCTGCTTTTTGTTTTGGACCGCGCTTTAGGTCTTTGAGACCCGCAATACCGGCCTGTAGAAACTTTTGCTTCCATCGAGACATCTGCGCCGGTGCTATATTTTCTCGCCGACACACGACGCCTTGTCCGACTCGTTCTGCTTCCAAAACCAGTTCCGCCATTTTTTCTGGCGATCTTCTTGCGCGCTTTTTCTTTTCTTTGATCTGACTCATTGTGACTCCCTTTTATCATGGTTTGCTCTCCTTTGAGAACAGGGGTCACCTTCCAGATTTCAGCTATTTACGCTGAAATCGACACATTTTTTTGACTTAAATTGCCCTTTTGACTGTGTCGAACGAGCTCGGACAGCACA
>NZ_AP029180.1:0-11921 GCF_055397015.1 Bdellovibrio sp. HAGR004
GTCGTCGTCGCAAAAGATCCGTAACATAACGGCTTATGTTACGGAGAAATTTTAGTTCCAAAACCCATCTCAAAACTTCCTTTTACGTTGAATTTCAAAATAGACAGCCTTATGCGTTTTTGGAACGATTCTAAATGTTTAGACATACTTGAAATTAAGCAAACAATGATATATACTTATAGATATATTTAGGAGTATATATGGGAAAGCCGCTTATGATTCAGCCTGAAGACGATAATAGAATTGAAAGTTTAAAAGAGAAGACCGGAGCTAGATCCAAAGTCGATGTGGTTCGTGCCGCACTCACTCTTTTAGAAGAAGACGTAAAGCGCTCTGAAAGAGTAAAACGATGGGAACGAGCTGCGAAAGTCGTTGGTAAGTCGGGATTAGATGTTCTTAAAGAATTTCAAACCAAAGAAAGGTTTAAGAACCTACCATGATATTACCTAAAAGGTGGCACGTTTATACAGTCGATTTAGAACCACGGATTGGGACAAAGCCCGGTAAACAGCGCCCGTGCATTTGTATTCAACCCTCAGAGTTCTGCGCGGCAGGTCTTGGCTCTGCTCTTATTATCCCTCTAACAACAAACCTGCAATCCGAAGATACGTTTCCTATTAGAGTAAGAATTCCCAAAGGAACATGCGGGCTAGAAAAAGACAGTGAGGCTCTCATTGAGCAGATTTTAGCTTGGGATACTAGCTTATTTAAGCAAGATCTAGGAATGCTTCCAGAGGGGTTACAAGAAATTTTAAAGGCCGCAATTAAGGACTTTCTAGATCTTTAAATATAGAAATCGAGGCAAGGATGCTCATCGGATACGCGCGAGTTTCAACACAAGATCAGTCTATGGACCTTCAAAAAGATGCATTGGTTAAATCCGGCTGCAAAGAGGTCTTTGAAGACGTTATCAGTGGATCCAAATCCGAGCGCGAAGGACTCGACAAGCTTCTAAAATACGTCCGCCCTGGCGACACCGTAGTTGTCTGGAAGCTTGATCGCCTTGGGCGAAGCCTTAAGCACCTTATTGAGCTTGTGCATATGTTTAATGATCGCGGAATCGGTTTTAAATCCCTCCAGGAAAACATCGACACAACCACCGCCAGCGGGAAGTTGTTCCTTCATATCTTCGGAGCTCTTGCGGAATTTGAGAGAGAACTCATTAAAGAAAGAACCCTTGCGGGATTAAAAGCCGCCGCAGAACGTGGTCGCAAGGGCGGCCGCCCTCGTGTGATGGATGAAAAGAAAATCGAGCAGGCCCGCGCCCTACACCGCTCAAAAATTCCTATAACAGAGATCTGCGAAACTCTAGATATCTCAAAAGGCACGCTATACAGAAATTTATCTCAATATTTATGACGCAAGCTATACAATAAAATTTTAATTGCCCTGCTCTCCATACAAATGCTGAAATCATTCATAATAACTAGTGAAGGGATCTCAGCATGAAAAAACCACTTGTTTTAGCAGTTATGTGTCACAAAGGTGGGACCGGCAAAACCACAACAACTCTTGGCCTAGCTGACGGTTTTTCTAATGCTGGAAAAAAAGTCCTCATTGTTGATGCTGATGAACAATCAAATATAAAAACTATTTTTGGGATTAAACTGCAACAAGCAGAGGGTGGCTTAGCAGCGACACTGCTTGATAATATCAAGCCTGAAACGCTGGCAATTAGCACACGTCCAAACATTGATGTTATATTATCCGGCGGGCGCTTAATGCGTGAATTTGAAAAAACTCATGCTAATACACCAGACTCCGAACTCCTCATGAAGAAAAGAATGCTGGGATTGAATCAATATGACGTGATCATAATTGATACTCCTCCTGCTCTATCGCTCATTTCTACTAACATTATTACCTTTGCTGATTATTTACTTTTACCATGCTCTCCTGATCTGCTTTCTGTTGTTGGTGTTAAAAACACTTTAAACTTCATTGAAAATATTGAAGGCCACCTAAAGAAGCAAAATATTCCAGTAGCTCAAGTTTTAGGAATTATTCCAACCATGTATGATGGCCGAAGAAATTTAGATATGGATATTGTCGATGACCTTCATCGACTTGAGGACGCAGATCTTCTTCGTGGTGGTCGGGTTTTCTCACCGATCAGAAATGACATCAAAGTAAAAACGGCTCAAGTAAAGCGAAGACTCTTATCTGAGGCCTTCCCTACGGCTAAAGCTACTGAAGATTACACTACAGTAACAACTGAAATTATAGCCTCTGTAGCTACGGAACCATCGACTGAAAAGGTTCATTCAAAACGTGAACTAGAATTGATGGTATAAAATATATGAGTCGAAAAGAACGCAAATCCAAAGGGACGCTTTCAATTTTAGACGAATTTACTTCTGAGTCAGGAGCTGGAGAAATTATCTATTCTCCGAAAGCTCCAGCCGATGTCATGCAACGTATTGAAGAATCCACAAAGCGTGCCGATATTCCGCTATCAAGTAGATCTAATTGGGATGTTGACCAGTCTACAACTACAATTTGTCTACAAACGGATAACAAACAGGCAACAAAACCAGAGACAAACCAAAGACAAAGTAAAGACAAAGTGGAGACACAACTAGGGACAAAGTGGAGACAAACTGAAGACAAAGTAGAGACGGTTATCCATCAAAACAGAGACTCTTCATTGGAAACTAGAGACAAAGTAGAGACGCAACCGAGGACACAACTAGGGACAAAGTGGAGACAAACTGAAGACAAAGTAGAGACGATTGCCGAATTTTCAAGCCTTGTTGGTTTACAAAGAACTTTAGTTATTTTTCTTTATGGATCTTGTAAGGCGGCTCGCTCTTATGAAACTGAAAAACTTTCAATTGAGCACATCGCAAAGTCCTGTGAAACAAGCGTCAGTTCTGCAAAAAAGACTCTTCAAAGGCTTGAACAAAAGAGTTTCTTACAGCGAGTAAAATTCAAAGATGGCCGAGGTGGATGGACTATTTATGAGCTTAAGAATGAGGTGTTTCAAGACCTTCTGCGAGCAGAAACTGAAGACAAACTGGGGACAAAGTGGAGACAAACTGAAGACAAAGTAGGTACACAACTAGAGACACAACCGAGGACAACCAGTCCCTATAGTAGTAGTAATTTAAATATAAATACTAATACAATAGAGCTTCCTGAAAACCTCCGACGTTTTGGAATTTCTCCGACCAACCTTCAAAATCTCATTAATTCCGGCAAGGCAACCCAGGATGTCGTTGAACGAAGTCTTGCAGCCTTAAGCTTTGACGTTGAGCATGGGAAGACTGGAAGTCTTGCTAACATTCTTTTTGGGGTTCTTGGGACGGGTAGGGAGTACATTAGCCAAAAGTATTCAGAGTCCTTGCAGAAAGAACTCGACGCAGAACTTGCGAGAATCCAGCAAACAGAAGAAAGCCAAAAGAAGTTAGCTGAGACTAAGTTGCAAATTCAATTTCGAGAGTTCTTAGCTAAAAACCCAAACTTCCTGGAAGAAGTACGGGAGAAAAACAAAGGATTCGTTAAGACACAGGATCTTTTAGAGAAAATGGCTTTTGAGGAGTTTAAATCTCTGCCCAACTCAATACAGGCTATATAAGCTGAGAATGTTTCAAAACTGGACGATATTACAGGTGATATCATTAAAGTGGACAGGTGATATCGCCGATGATATTATCAACCTATGGATTTTCAATCAGCATACGACATCTTAGCGAATCCAAAGAATGTGGCCTTTAGTGATCTTTTGCGAATTTGTAATGAAGCCTTTGGTGAGCCACGGGTTAAAGGTAGCCATCATGTTTTTAAGGTTCCGTGGCTGGGACAGCCATGGGTGAATTTGCAAAAAGATGGGAAAATGGCAAAACCTTATCAAGTAAAGCAAGTAACTTCGGCCTTGAAAAAGTTGGAGGAATTAAAAAAATGAAAACAAACCGCGTAAATGAGGCCCTGAGTAAATATACATATCGCGCCGAGTGGTCAGAAGAGGATGACGTTTTTATTGCTCGGACTCTTGAAGTGCCAAGTGTGCTTGCTCATGCCGACACACCGGAAGGTGCAATTAAAGAACTAAAAGTTGCTTTAAGCCTAGCTCTTGATTCGATGCTTGAGGACGGAGAGCATATCCCGGAGCCAATCTCTTTGCATAAATTCAAGGGAAGGTTTTTAGTTCGAGCGACCCCTGAGTTACATAAAGAAATCACTATTCAAGCCGCAGAGTCCGGCGTTTCTGTAAACCAATTTGTTCTAACTAAACTCGCGGGGCGATAAAAGTAGAACCAAGATTTCGCATTGCGAAATCTTGGTTGCCAAGGGTTCAAGGGAATGGAGTTCCCTTTTTCATAAGCCAACAAAGCTATCCAAAATCAAATCCCAGGGCGGCCGCATTAGTGCTTAATCGCCTCAAGGTTAGTTTTTTATATCATCACCGCCACATCCATACTCGCCGAAGTATATACGTAGCCTGTAGGGCATTTATGTGCGTTTTCTGAAGTTATGAGTATTTCACGCGAAAGCTACGCTCAGATTCAGCGCAACAAGGCTGCTTAATTTTATTGCACATCACCTCTCAAAATTGATAGAGACCTGATCCCAAAGACCCCTCTAGGTAGTTGGAGGGGATCTTAGAGGGGTAAAAGTTTGAAAATTATCCTTAAATCAATGACTTACTAAAATACGAGCCGCCCGCTTTTACTCCTGAGCACCCACACACAACGTGCGGGTGCTCAGGAGTAAAAGCGGGCGGCTTAGCTCAGGGTGGTTAAGTAGATTAATTGAGTGATGAGTTGGGTGTGGGGGCCGGGTACTAGTAGGGTACTTGAGATCAGGATTGGGGAATTTGAAATGATAGAAGTTGTTAAAAGGGATGAAGGGATCTGGGTTCAAAAAAGGGATTTAGAGATCTTAAGGTTTTGTTTGGAAATGAAGTTTGCGGATGTTGAAAGTTTAAATCAAAAGTTCTTTGATGCAAAAAGTCAGGATATGTTTGCGGCAAGAAAAAGGATCCAAAAGTTAGAGGCTGTTGGGTTTTTGCGTTCAGTAAATTTGCTTTCCGGGACGGCCAAAAAGTTCTATCTGACCACGCCAAAAGGTCACCGAGAGCTGACCAAGTTGTCTAGCCCGAGAGACCAAGTCTCTCTAGGCCTTTCCTTACCAAACCCAGTTTCAAAGCTCAGTGTGGTCACTTTTGAGCATGATCTTGGCGTTTTAAAGTCCCGCTTGGAACTTGAAAAACAAGGCCGAGCGTCCAACTGGAGATCAGAAAAGTTGCTAAAATCTCAGGCCGAGGCTGCCACCGGAAGGCTGCAAAGGGACTTCATGCCGGACGCCATTTTTACTTCTAAGCACGGCAAAGTATGCGCCTTTGAGTATGAGAATAAACCAAAATCTGAAAATCAACTGCGAGAAAAGGTGTTCCGCCTTAACGCGCTTATGACCGAGAAGGATCCAGTTTTTGAGGCGTGTTTGTTCATTGCTTCAACGGAAAACCTAAAAAACAAAATCAAAAAAATGACCGACCTCATTCCAAATAAGTTCGTGGTGCAGTCCAGAGACGAACTTTTCGGGAAAGGCAAAGGGGACCTCGATGTCACAAAGTAATAGCAAACCGAATCCACAAGAAGACACTTTGCCGCAATTGATTTTTATGCTGCTTGGTGGAGTTGTGCTTTTAACATTCCTGCCGGTGATGGTTTTTTCCATGATCTTTGCTTACTTAAGCTATGCCTCATTTTATGAAAAAGAGGAGCGCAAGTGGATCCGTTCGGGAATCATTTTAGCCAGTGGGTTTTTTATTACGTTTGCGGGCTGGGGATATTTGCGCGAAATCATCCCGACGCTGATTGAGGGCGGAAGTGTTGCCAAAAAGGTTACAGGGATTTTAGCAACGCCTTTGGTGGCAAAGGGGGCTTTTGCGTATTTCCTGTTAGTGCCTGGCGGGTGGTATTTGTTAAATATGAAAGGCCCGTCGTTTGCTCTTTATAACGGCGTTAGAAACCTCACGCTGTTCTTGTTTTGGCCTTTTAAGATTTTAAAAATTACAGTGGCGGCACTTGTGGCCGGTATAACGGGGGCCATATTTAACATTAAGCTTGAGCCTCATGGGCTTGCCATAAGGGGTTTTGTTCTTCTGTCGGGTCTATTGCTCTCGGAGTTTTTATTCAGATACGCAAATAATCTAGCGCCGACACCGTCTTTAAAACTGGTGGCGATTGCCGTAGCTGGGAGTTATCTGGCTGTCTATTGGTATCACTTTTTGTTCCATTTGGGTGAAAAAGATCCTGCGGCCGTTAACCTTGTCGAGTCCATGCGTGGGAATGATATTGAAATCGGAAGGCTCACTCATCCCAAAAGAATGCCGTTAAGACTTTCTTGGCGTGATATTAACCATCACATCCATATCCTGGGGCAGCCAGGAGTTGGGAAATCGGTTCTTTTAAAGAACATCTACGCTCACCAAATTATGCAAGGTGAGGGGCTTTTGATGCTCGACCTAAAGGCTGACTACAAGGTCCGGGAGGACTTTAAGAGTCTTTGCAAGATGGCGTCTAGAGAGCAGGATTTTGTTCTGATCGATCTTAGTCACCCGGAAAGCTCTTACGGCTATAATCCTTTACTTTTGGGGAACGCGACAGAGCTTAAAGATAAGATCATCGGGGCCATTGAGTGGAGTGAGCCATATTACAAGAAAGTATCTGAAAGAACTCTTCTTACGGTTTTAAGGGGCTTAGTGTATTTAAGAGACCAAAAAGGGATGGTCTCTAATCTTGAGGATTTGCTCGTAGCAATTTCTACCGTTCAGGGTGTAACTCTTTTAGCGGAGCAGGTAGATGAGGCTTCAATACGGGCCGACATTCAAAACCTTGCAGCTGGGTTTAGTAAGGACTTTGCAAAAGACCTTGAGAGCTTAAAAACTGAGCTGACGCTTTTGGTGAAAGCAGAGTTTGGGGGCATCTTTAGTTGCGAAAATACTCTGGACGTTTTCTCAGCCATTATGGAGAAAAAAGTCATCCTAGTGAACCTTGACGGGCAAACTTACAACGAGTCCGCAAAAAAGTTCGGAAGACTTCTCCTGGCGGATCTGAGATCGGCCAGTGGTGCAATTGTGACTAATATCCCAGAACAGGAAAGACCACGCTTTGCGGTCTTGGTGGATGAGTTTTCGGATATCGTATCAACCGAAGATATGGCAAAGACCTTTGTGGGCTTTTTAAATCGCTGCCGCGGCTCTGGAATTGGCGTTGTGATCGCGCACCAGTCTTTAGGGGACTTTAAAGATCCAACTGTCAAATCTCAGATTATGGATTCGACCGAGACCATGTTCTCGTTTGTGCAGAAGGACCCGGAAACGTGCGATATCTTGGCCTCTGTTGTTGGCACTAAAGAATCTTATGAAAAGACCAAACAAACCAAAGAGTGGATTTTTGGTGATGACAACACTGGGATGGGGACTAAGAAACTTGTGCATGAGTTTATTTATCATCCGAACGTCTTTAGGAATTTGAATGTTGGTGAAGCGATTTATGCTGCGAAGAAACCAAGTCGTTTTGGCACGGTTCAAGTGAAGATGCTGGAGATTCCTCATGAAGATATTGGAGAGGCAATAAAGCCGCAGCCACAAAAAATAACCACGCAAGTGAGCATGAGAACGGTACAACTTGAAAATCGCCTTTCAACTCAGCAAAAAGATTATAAAGAGTCTTTAATTCCCAGCAAAAATCAATCGCGAAATCCAATTCAAAAGGAAACAATACAGGATCTTGAGATATAAAGTCCCTTTATGAGACGCTAAATACTGGGTATCCACAGCGATAGCATCCTTTGGGCTCATAAAGTTGTTTAAAATCAAGCATTTATAATTTTTCGGGGGGGGGTAAATAAATTTAACTCGTATTCCGATACGTATCTTATGAAAATCAAAGCATTTTTGCTATTAATCACCGCACCTGTTTTTCTTGGTGCCTGCTCTATAGATGCGTCGCTGTCGGATCTTTCACAGATCCCTGACTCTGTTATAGAAAACCTGAACCGTAAAGAACCGGATTTTATTGCCGGTGAGGTTGTTACCACTAATAACGGCGTGGTGGTGACGGGATCTTTTGGTGAGATTGTGCAGAAAACAAAATTAGTAAACGGAGTTGAGGTCGAGGGAGTTTTTTATGAATAAGAAGTGGTACGTATATTCCTGTCTTATGTTGTTATTTTTTCTAATTTCTCCATCCTCTTTTGCCCAGCATAAAGGCATTAGCTTTCAAGGGGTGATTAAGCTTCCAGACGGAACGTATCCGACAAAGTCGGGAGTGACTGTGAATGCGCGCATTCTTTCACCGAACGATTGTATTTTGCGTGAAGAAAACTTTACCGGAGTAAATATCTCCAAAGGTTATATTAATTTAGCTCTAGGAACAGGAGCTGTGGAGGGAAATGATCCGGGCCTTACGCTAAAACAGGTTATGAACAACTCTTCGACGATATCTAATGGTCCAAGCCTACCTTCGGGGTTAGTTTGTCTTGCTGCCGATGGTTCCGTGAATGGCTCGGTCACAAGTTTTGATCCAACAAGCACAAACGGTGCCCGCAAATTCCGTATGAGTTTGTATGTTGACTCAATCCCGGTGGTTGCAGATTTTAATATGCGCTCAATGGCCTATGCGATCAACTCAGAGACACTAGAGGGAAAAGCGGCTTCGGATTTTGTGAGCATCAACAATGCCAAGGGTATGACGCAAACGAATTTAGAAAGTGTTTTTGATAGATTCACAAAGCTTGATGCGATTTTAAATGGTTTCAATGCTGGCGGAACATCGGCCGGGATTAACATTACCGGGAATGCTTCAACTGCGACGACCGCCACAAATATCAGCGGTACCGTAGCGATTGCAAATGGTGGTACGGGGGCAACGGATGTGGCCACAGCCCGATCAAATTTGGGCTTAGGTCCTTTAGCCACAATGAGTCCGACGGGAGCTAATGGGACTAAGTTTTTACGCGATGATGGGACCTGGCAAAGCGTGAGCGGTGGTGGTCTTACAAGCTGTCCTGCGGGATTTACCTTGATCGGCACCAGTGGCAGTGCGGATGCTTTTTGTATCTCATCAAATCCAGAAACCAGTGCTAATTGGTTGGGGGCAAATCAGACTTGTCGTGGAAAGTCACCAAAAGCACGCCTTTGTACTGCCAGCGAGTGGGCGGCGGCCTGTGTTGATGGCGCAGCCGGTCCAAATAATATGACAGGCCATTGGGAGTGGGTGGCCGATCTCTATACCTACCTCGTCCAGATGTTGGGCTACAGCGGTTGTGATTCATTCACCAACATCTCCGTGAGTCTCAACTTCGGTTCCCGATGCTGTTTTCGCTAGGGGTAAAAATTTAAATTTGGGGGTGGGGCCGAGTAGGCCCCACAAGGGCTATGTCTGAAGAAAAATCAGCGCAAAAATCCGAACAAAAAATTGAAGAGAACTTCCCCAAAGATCGCGTAGATCTATTTCCAGTCTTTCGCACGCTTTATGATTTGATTATCGAATTTGAGCGGGCTCATGCGCAGTTTCCGAAGATTCATAAGTACAGCGTGGGGAAACGTCTTTCAACGTCTCTGTTAATGGCACTGGAAGATGTAACCGAGGCGATCGTTGCCGAGGACCGCCGGGAACAGGCTTTGGTATCTGCGATTGTAAGGCTTGAAAAAAGTCGGATTCTGATTCGCATATCTCACGATCTGAAGGCGATTGATACAAAACGCTATGCTCGCTTTGCGCAGCTGATTGTATCGGCCCTGGCCCAGGTGGGTGGTCTTTTGAAGGTGGAAAAAAAGCGCTCTGACAAAGTTTCTGAAGTTGTGGATCGAAAGAACTCCAAGAAGTAAGATGCTCCAATTGAAATGTTACCTGCCCATGGCAGGCATATCCCATCCAGCTTTTGAGCCGTTGCTCCGTTTTACCGGGGGTTTGGCTTCCTTGCTGCATCATTTTTGAAAATTTACGCATTCTGTTTTTGATTCGCGCCATGTTGGCCGGCTTGATGACCCGCTTTCGATTGGTTACATGAAAGCCTAAAAACTCAATGCCTTTTTTCGCTTCACAAAGAACGATCTTGTTTGGGTGAACCTCAACTTCTAAAGTGTTTAAACAGAATACCTTTATTTCTTCCAGAAGAGCCTCTAGTTTGCATTTTTGTGGATGAACAATAACCAAGTCATCCATGAACCGAAAAAGATGTTTAAAGCCCTTTTTATGCACAATAAAGTGATCAAGCTCATTGAGATAAAGGTTCGCAAAAATCTGCGATGTTAGGTTGCCAATGGGCAGCCCTGTTTTTGGACTACTTTCATGCGAAGAAACTATTTTGTGGGACAGCCACAAGAGGTCTTTATCATTGGTGTCGCGCTCAATCAGTTTAAGCAACTTGTCGTGAGGGATTGAATCAAAGTACTTGCGAATGTCAATTTTCAGCATCCACGTCTCTTGGTTGGATTCAGAAAGTGAACGAAGCAGTGTTCGCAGTTTATTAAGAGCTTTCAGGTTGCCATAGCCTTTTCGGCAAGCATAGCTCATAGGCAAAGAACGTCGTTCAAAGTGGGGATTTAAGATCGAGCACAGGGCATGATGCACAATACGATCTCGGAAGTGACTTTCGAATATCTTTCGTTGTTTGGGCTCAAAGACGATAAAAGGTCTTTTGGTGCGCGGCTTGTACGATCTGGATTTCAAGTCTTTTGCAATGAGATCCAATTCACGTTCAAGATAAAACCAAAACCTCAGGACGGGACGGCAGCGCCCATGTCCCTTGGATGCTTTTTTGTACGAATCATGGAGGTGCGTAAAATTATAAACCACAGTGTGTAGTAGGTAATTGACATTTTGTTTGTACGCAATCATTATCTCTGCATCGGCTTATGCCTAGAGTGCGCAGGTTTACGGATTTTCGCAGAAGAGGTGAGATCAGATACCCCAGCCCTGTTGATGCAAGGGAAGTGCCCCAGAGGGTGCGCCTTCTGGGTTGATGTGGAAATTCAAACAGAGCTGATCGGCTACCATGTTTCCGTTGGATGCTGCCTGAATGAGTTTCGGGTAAGTGGGTGGCCGATCTCTATAACAACAACGGACAGATAATGGGCAACAGCGGTTGTGATTCATTCAACAACAACAACGTGAGTAACAACAACGGTTCCCGATGCTGTTTTCGCTAGCGGTTACAAGATCCATAAGCCGATTTTTTACGCCAAACAGAGGTTTGCAGTGAACTCACCTCAAAATGCAGTTTTTAAAGATTAGCAAGAAGTCTTAGTTTTTCTTTAATTTCTTTAAAGACTATTGGCGGAATTTTCCCAAGATGACGTTTGAATCGAGCATTATCAATGGACCTACTTTGATCAATCATGACTTCGCATTCTTCGTTATTACCGGCCATGTTTTTAGGAAAGACAGCTCTCAAAATATTTTCACCTGTCAAACGCGTGGTACATGGTAATATCCAGGTCGAAGGATGTTCAATCTCGTTTAGATAATCCGTTTGAATAACGACCACTGGTCTGATTTTCCCAGCTTCAGTTCCTTGTCGTGGATTTAAGTCCGCAAGGTAAAGATGTCCATGAAGTATCTTCATTATTCAAGACCTTCGCCAGATAGGGAATCTAGTTCTTTAATTTCCTTTTTTAATGATTCTCTTGTCGCCTCGGAAGCCTCTTTAAATGAAGATCTTAATGCTTTTCTATCCGTTGTTTCTTTCAAAAGAGTTAACCCACGTCGAATGACTTCAACTTTGGTTTTTGCATTTAGGGCTTTCATTAACTCATTGACGAGCTCCAACTCTAACGGCGGCAGTGTAATGCTTGACTTGGTATTAGTTCTCATACTTTTATAATACTCTTCTTTCATAAGAAAGCAAGCTCAAGTTATCATGACCCATAAGATATTGTTATAGATTCATATTTGCTCGTTTTTGAGACA
>NZ_AP029181.1:0-10856 GCF_055397015.1 Bdellovibrio sp. HAGR004
GCGTATTTTAGTAAGTAACTAGTTTAAAAGATCTTTTTTAAATTTTACCCCTCTAAGATCCACTCCAACTACCTAGAGGGGTATTTGGATCAGGTCTCTACCTAATTTCAAAGTGGTTGTGCAATAAAAATAGGCAGAATAACTTGGCGAGTTGGTTCGCAAATTCGATACTAAAATTTGCCGGAATTCAAAAAACGCACGAGGATTCGTTTTAAGGTGCGTTTGTTGCTCGACGAATGGTTGTGGTGCGGTAGTGGTATAAAAACTTAACCTGGAGGCGTTTAAGCATTAACGCGGTCTTTAGAAAAGATACCTTTGGGTGGCTTTGATGGTTTATGAAAAAGGGAACTCCATTCCCTTGAACTCTTGGCAACCCACATTTCGCATCGCGAAATGTGGGTTCAATTTAAGCGGCCTTGAATTTGGCAATAGTAAGTTCCATACCTGATTTTGAAGCTTCCTGAGCTAGGCCAAGAAGCCTTCTTGAAGTTTCTTCTTCAAGATACTGCTCGCCACAGTTCTCACAAACTCGCGCAGGAACATCTTTAAACACAAATGTTTTTCCATTTTGTTCCAAAGTAACCGTAACTGTTTGATTAACAGTTTGACCATTTTTGCAGATTACACATTTCATTTTTGTCTCCGAGTCTTAAAGTTATTGTCCCAAAGGTGTGGGTCTGGCTCATAGACCGTGATTATAATTATCTCTTTGTCTGCATCGTTCACAGCCGCAACTACATGAAGGTTCTTTAAGCCAAATTTTCCTAAAATCAATTTACTTGGGTATGGAGTATCGTTCTCATAATTTTCAATGACTTCGCCCTTTTCAACCACGAATCGAACTTCCTCTTCGCTAATGCTACGAGAAAACATTCTTTGTAGTGCATGAATGCGAAAAATTAATTTAAACATTGAGCGTACCTGTTCTAAATTCTTCAAACGCCATCTTCTCTAAAAGATCTTGGTTCTTAACGAATCCTTTGTGCTTCTCTCTCACTTCTTCCAGGAAGTTTGGATTTTTAACTAGAAACTCTCGAAATTGAATTTGTAACTTAGTCTCAGCTAACTTCTTTTGGCTTTCTTCTGCTTGCTGGATTCTGGCAAGTTCAGCATCGAGTTCTTTCTGCAAGGACTCTGAATACTTTTGGCTAATGTACTCCCTACCCGTCCCGAGAACCCCAAAAAGAATGTTAGCAAGACTTCCAGTCTTCCCATGCTCAACATCAAAGCTTAAGGCAGCAAGACTTCGTTCAACAACTTCCTGGGTGGCTTTGCCGGAACTAATCAGGTTTTGAAGATTGGTTGACGAAATTCCAAAACGACGGAGGTTTTCCGGAAGTTCTATTGTATTAGTAATTATATTTAAATTATTACTACTACTATAAGGCGGTTCTGAACTAGGTTCTGAACTAGGTTTGGAACTAGGTTTGGACGAGATTTGAACTAGATTTGAACTAGATTTGAACCATGTTTCGTTTAAAGTCATCTGTTGATAGACCCATTCAGGCAACTCGTATCGTGTCCATCCTGTCCTACCAGACTTCGCTTCTGCGATAAGTAGAAAATCAGCTTTAACGAGACGCTTAACAGCTGTCCTAAGCCCTTCTAGAGAGGATTCTAAGCGTTTTGCTAATAAGGCTCCATTTAGAGGAGGCGAGATTTTTGATCTAGAAATTTGCCCCTCTTCATAAAGAAAAATCAGCAGTTTCTGTTGAATAGGGCTAAGCATATGAAAATCAAACTTTTGAACTAGATTTGAACTAGATTTGACCGAGGTTTGAACTATAAACGCACCGGATTTAGAACTAGGTTTGAACGACATTTGTTGTTTGGAAGTGGTTTTATCCAATAATTCTGAACTAGATTTGACCGAGGTTTGAACTACATTTGAACTATGTTCTGAACTAGATTTGACCGAGGTTTGAACTACATTTGAACTATGTTCTGTGGTGGCTGGCGAAAACGCCACCGGCTGCGACGAGGTCTCTTCGTCATCAAGTAACCTTAAAAAATCATCTGTGGAGGTTTTTTTCTTGGACATTAGATTATTCCAATAAGGTTTTCAGTGAGATTTTTATATCCCTCAGCAGCTCTAGATTCTGCGAAGTCATAAATGAGTTGCTTCTTAATTTGAGCTTTCTTAACTGTGCTATCAACTCCGATCGGATCAAAAACTCGGCATTTGTTTCCGAATTTCGCTTTGATAGCTTCATATGCTTGCTGAGATACTGTTGTGCGCTTATCAAACATAGTAGGAACGATTCCAAGAATTGTCGGACTCTTCTCGTAAAACTCTTCTATAATTTTTTTCTGCTCGAAGAGATAATTAATATTAGAAATAGCAAAAGCATCCATAGTTGCTGGAATTAGCCAGTAGTCCGCAAATGTCATGAAATTTAGAAGGACGAGATTCATTGCAGGGCTGCTATCAATGATACAGTAGTCGTATTGAATATTTTGCTTCTTAAAGCGGCCCTTAAGAGTTTCTTCGCGACGGTGGAAGGCTGCCATTCTAATATCAGCCTCAGAAAGTTTTCTAGACGAGATCATAACGTCGATGTGGCTATCACCGACCGGAATCTTCTGAATAGCATCTTCAAACGGCGTATCTTCAACTAAAAATGAAGAAAAGTCCTTATCACTATTTTGAAGCTTCAACCCGAAGTACGTTTTAATGCTTCCTTGTGGATCGCCATCAATTAATAAAACCTTACTTTCAGGCTTTAGAAGCTTAAGACCCGTGGCAATTGCCACGGCTGTAGAGGATTTCGCAACGCCACCCTTGATGTTTGTAACTAACAATGTCTTCACAGAAAATCCTCCTATGGTCGTGAATAAATTCAACAGGTGTTTGAGTGCCATAGCAAGGTAAAATTTTTCGTAAGCTTCGCGTCAAAGCGACTCAGTGAGATTCCTATACAGAGTTCCCTTTGAAATTTCCAAAGTCTCGCAGATCTCTGCTATTGGGATTTTTGAGCGGTGTAGGGCGCGGGCCTGTTCGACTTTCTTTTCATCCATCACGCGAGGACGGCCGCCTTTGCGACCGCGTTCTGCGGCAGCCTTGAGGCCCGCAAGGGTTCTTTCTTTGATAAGTTCTCTCTCAAATTCTGCAAGAGCTCCGAAGATATGTAAGAATAATTTCCCGCTTGCTGTGGTTGTGTCGATATTCTCCTGAAGGGACTTAAACCCGATTCCACGATCATTAAACATCTGCACAAGCTCGATAAGGTGCTTAAGGCTTCGCCCAAGGCGATCAAGCTTCCAGACGACCACAGTGTCACCTGGGCGGACATACTTTAAAAGCTTTTCCAGTCCTTCGCGTTCGGATTTGGATCCACTTATGACATCCTCAAAGACTTCCTTACAGCCTGATTTCTTTAAAGCATCTTTTTGAAGGTTCATTGACTGATCTTGTGTTGAAACTCGCGCGTACCCTATGAGCATTAGTCACCTCGTGAGGCATAGGGTTTCAAAAACGGGTAGGGCTGTCTATTTTGAAATTAATCTTAAAAGAGGGTTTTAAGACGGGTTTTGGAACTAACAAATCTCCGTAACATAACGGCTTATGTTACGGAGATTTTGCTGCGACGATTGTCTCAAAAACGAGCAAATATGAATCTATAACAATATCTTATGGGTCATGATAACTTGAGCTTGCTTTCTTATGAAAGAAGAGTATTATAAAAGTATGAGAACTAATACCAAGTCAAGCATTACACTGCCGCCGTTAGAGTTGGAGCTCGTCAATGAGTTAATGAAAGCCCTAAATGCAAAAACCAAAGTTGAAGTCATTCGACGTGGGTTAACTCTTTTGAAAGAAACAACGGATAGAAAAGCATTAAGATCTTCATTTAAAGAGGCTTCCGAGGCGACAAGAGAATCATTAAAAAAGGAAATTAAAGAACTAGATTCCCTATCTGGCGAAGGTCTTGAATAATGAAGATACTTCATGGACATCTTTACCTTGCGGACTTAAATCCACGACAAGGAACTGAAGCTGGGAAAATCAGACCAGTGGTCGTTATTCAAACGGATTATCTAAACGAGATTGAACATCCTTCGACCTGGATATTACCATGTACCACGCGTTTGACAGGTGAAAATATTTTGAGAGCTGTCTTTCCTAAAAACATGGCCGGTAATAACGAAGAATGCGAAGTCATGATTGATCAAAGTAGGTCCATTGATAATGCTCGATTCAAACGTCATCTTGGGAAAATTCCGCCAATAGTCTTTAAAGAAATTAAAGAAAAACTAAGACTTCTTGCTAATCTTTAAAAACTGCATTTTGAGGTGAGTTCACTGCAAACCTCTGTTTGGCGTAAAAAATCGGCTTATGGATCTTGTAACCGCTAGCGAAAACAGCATCGGGAACCGTTGTTGTTACTCACGTTGTTGTTGTTGAATGAATCACAACCGCTGTTGCCCATTATCTGTCCGTTGTTGTTATAGAGATCGGCCACCCACTTACCCGAAACTCATTCAGGCAGCATCCAACGGAAACATGGTAGCCGATCAGCTCTGTTTGAATTTCCACATCAACCCAGAAGGCGCACCCTCTGGGGCACTTCCCTTGCATCAACAGGGCTGGGGTATCTGATCTCACCTCTTCTGCGAAAATCCGTAAACCTGCGCACTCTAGGCATAAGCCGATGCAGAGATAATGATTGCGTACAAACAAAATGTCAATTACCTACTACACACTGTGGTTTATAATTTTACGCACCTCCATGATTCGTACAAAAAAGCATCCAAGGGACATGGGCGCTGCCGTCCCGTCCTGAGGTTTTGGTTTTATCTTGAACGTGAATTGGATCTCATTGCAAAAGACTTGAAATCCAGATCGTACAAGCCGCGCACCAAAAGACCTTTTATCGTCTTTGAGCCCAAACAACGAAAGATATTCGAAAGTCACTTCCGAGATCGTATTGTGCATCATGCCCTGTGCTCGATCTTAAATCCCCACTTTGAACGACGTTCTTTGCCTATGAGCTATGCTTGCCGAAAAGGCTATGGCAACCTGAAAGCTCTTAATAAACTGCGAACACTGCTTCGTTCACTTTCTGAATCCAACCAAGAGACGTGGATGCTGAAAATTGACATTCGCAAGTACTTTGATTCAATCCCTCACGACAAGTTGCTTAAACTGATTGAGCGCGACACCAATGATAAAGACCTCTTGTGGCTGTCCCACAAAATAGTTTCTTCGCATGAAAGTAGTCCAAAAACAGGGCTGCCCATTGGCAACCTAACATCGCAGATTTTTGCGAACCTTTATCTCAATGAGCTTGATCACTTTATTGTGCATAAAAAGGGCTTTAAACATCTTTTTCGGTTCATGGATGACTTGGTTATTGTTCATCCACAAAAATGCAAACTAGAGGCTCTTCTGGAAGAAATAAAGGTATTCTGTTTAAACACTTTAGAAGTTGAGGTTCACCCAAACAAGATCGTTCTTTGTGAAGCGAAAAAAGGCATTGAGTTTTTAGGCTTTCATGTAACCAATCGAAAGCGGGTCATCAAGCCGGCCAACATGGCGCGAATCAAAAACAGAATGCGTAAATTTTCAAAAATGATGCAGCAAGGAAGCCAAACCCCCGGTAAAACGGAGCAACGGCTCAAAAGCTGGATGGGATATGCCTGCCATGGGCAGGTAACATTTCAATTGGAGCATCTTACTTCTTGGAGTTCTTTCGATCCACAACTTCAGAAACTTTGTCAGAGCGCTTTTTTTCCACCTTCAAAAGACCACCCACCTGGGCCAGGGCCGATACAATCAGCTGCGCAAAGCGAGCATAGCGTTTTGTATCAATCGCCTTCAGATCGTGAGATATGCGAATCAGAATCCGACTTTTTTCAAGCCTTACAATCGCAGATACCAAAGCCTGTTCCCGGCGGTCCTCGGCAACGATCGCCTCGGTTACATCTTCCAGTGCCATTAACAGAGACGTTGAAAGACGTTTCCCCACGCTGTACTTATGAATCTTCGGAAACTGCGCATGAGCCCGCTCAAATTCGATAATCAAATCATAAAGCGTGCGAAAGACTGGAAATAGATCTACGCGATCTTTGGGGAAGTTCTCTTCAATTTTTTGTTCGGATTTTTGCGCTGATTTTTCTTCAGACATAGCCCTTGTGGGGCCTACTCGGCCCCACCCCCAAATTTAAATTTTTACCCCTAGCGAAAACAGCATCGGGAACCGTAGGAGTAACTCACGTTGTAGCTGCTGAATGAATCACAACCGCCGGCGCCCATTACCTGGCCGTAGCTGTTATAGAGATCGGCCACCCACTCCCAATGGCCTGTCATATTATTTGGACCGGCTGCGCCATCAACACAGGCCGCCGCCCACTCGCTGGCAGTACAAAGGCGTGCTTTTGGTGACTTTCCACGACAAGTCTGATTTGCCCCCAACCAATTAGCACTGGTTTCTGGATTTGATGAGATACAAAAAGCATCCGCACTGCCACTGGTGCCGATCAAGGTAAATCCCGCAGGACAGCTTGTAAGACCACCACCGCTCACGCTTTGCCAGGTCCCATCATCGCGTAAAAACTTAGTCCCATTAGCTCCCGTCGGACTCATTGTGGCTAAAGGACCTAAGCCCAAATTTGATCGGGCTGTGGCCACATCCGTTGCCCCCGTACCACCATTTGCAATCGCTACGGTACCGCTGATATTTGTGGCGGTCGTCGCAGTTGAAGCATTCCCGGTAATGTTAATCCCGGCCGATGTTCCGCCAGCATTGAAACCATTTAAAATCGCATCAAGCTTTGTGAATCTATCAAAAACACTTTCTAAATTCGTTTGCGTCATACCCTTGGCATTGTTGATGCTCACAAAATCCGAAGCCGCTTTTCCCTCTAGTGTCTCTGAGTTGATCGCATAGGCCATTGAGCGCATATTAAAATCTGCAACCACCGGGATTGAGTCAACATACAAACTCATACGGAATTTGCGGGCACCGTTTGTGCTTGTTGGATCAAAACTTGTGACCGAGCCATTCACGGAACCATCGGCAGCAAGACAAACTAACCCCGAAGGTAGGCTTGGACCATTAGATATCGTCGAAGAGTTGTTCATAACCTGTTTTAGCGTAAGGCCCGGATCATTTCCCTCCACAGCTCCTGTTCCTAGAGCTAAATTAATATAACCTTTGGAGATATTTACTCCGGTAAAGTTTTCTTCACGCAAAATACAATCGTTCGGTGAAAGAATGCGCGCATTCACAGTCACTCCCGACTTTGTCGGATACGTTCCGTCTGGAAGCTTAATCACCCCTTGAAAGCTAATGCCTTTATGCTGGGCAAAAGAGGATGGAGAAATTAGAAAAAATAACAACATAAGACAGGAATATACGTACCACTTCTTATTCATAAAAAACTCCCTCGACCTCAACTCCGTTTACTAATTTTGTTTTCTGCACAATCTCACCAAAAGATCCCGTCACCACCACGCCGTTATTAGTGGTAACAACCTCACCGGCAATAAAATCCGGTTCTTTACGGTTCAGGTTTTCTATAACAGAGTCAGGGATCTGTGAAAGATCCGACAGCGACGCATCTATAGAGCAGGCACCAAGAAAAACAGGTGCGGTGATTAATAGCAAAAATGCTTTGATTTTCATAAGATACGTATCGGAATACGAGTTAAATTTATTTACCCCCCCCCGAAAAATTATAAATGCTTGATTTTAAACAACTTTATGAGCCCAAAGGATGCTATCGCTGTGGATACCCAGTATTTAGCGTCTCATAAAGGGACTTTATATCTCAAGATCCTGTATTGTTTCCTTTTGAATTGGATTTCGCGATTGATTTTTGCTGGGAATTAAAGACTCTTTATAATCTTTTTGCTGAGTTGAAAGGCGATTTTCAAGTTGTACCGTTCTCATGCTCACTTGCGTGGTTATTTTTTGTGGCTGCGGCTTTATTGCCTCTCCAATATCTTCATGAGGAATCTCCAGCATCTTCACTTGAACCGTGCCAAAACGACTTGGTTTCTTCGCAGCATAAATCGCTTCACCAACATTCAAATTCCTAAAGACGTTCGGATGATAAATAAACTCATGCACAAGTTTCTTAGTCCCCATCCCAGTGTTGTCATCACCAAAAATCCACTCTTTGGTTTGTTTGGTCTTTTCATAAGATTCTTTAGTGCCAACAACAGAGGCCAAGATATCGCACGTTTCCGGGTCCTTCTGCACAAACGAGAACATGGTCTCGGTCGAATCCATAATCTGAGATTTGACAGTTGGATCTTTAAAGTCCCCTAAAGACTGGTGCGCGATCACAACGCCAATTCCAGAGCCGCGGCAGCGATTTAAAAAGCCCACAAAGGTCTTTGCCATATCTTCGGTTGATACGATATCCGAAAACTCATCCACCAAGACCGCAAAGCGTGGTCTTTCCTGTTCTGGGATATTAGTCACAATTGCACCACTGGCCGATCTCAGATCCGCCAGGAGAAGTCTTCCGAACTTTTTTGCGGACTCGTTGTAAGTTTGCCCGTCAAGGTTCACTAGGATGACTTTTTTCTCCATAATGGCTGAGAAAACGTCCAGAGTATTTTCGCAACTAAAGATGCCCCCAAACTCTGCTTTCACCAAAAGCGTCAGCTCAGTTTTTAAGCTCTCAAGGTCTTTTGCAAAGTCCTTACTAAACCCAGCTGCAAGGTTTTGAATGTCGGCCCGTATTGAAGCCTCATCTACCTGCTCCGCTAAAAGAGTTACACCCTGAACGGTAGAAATTGCTACGAGCAAATCCTCAAGATTAGAGACCATCCCTTTTTGGTCTCTTAAATACACTAAGCCCCTTAAAACCGTAAGAAGAGTTCTTTCAGATACTTTCTTGTAATATGGCTCACTCCACTCAATGGCCCCGATGATCTTATCTTTAAGCTCTGTCGCGTTCCCCAAAAGTAAAGGATTATAGCCGTAAGAGCTTTCCGGGTGACTAAGATCGATCAGAACAAAATCCTGCTCTCTAGACGCCATCTTGCAAAGACTCTTAAAGTCCTCCCGGACCTTGTAGTCAGCCTTTAGGTCGAGCATCAAAAGCCCCTCACCTTGCATAATTTGGTGAGCGTAGATGTTCTTTAAAAGAACCGATTTCCCAACTCCTGGCTGCCCCAGGATATGGATGTGATGGTTAATATCACGCCAAGAAAGTCTTAACGGCATTCTTTTGGGATGAGTGAGCCTTCCGATTTCAATATCATTCCCACGCATGGACTCGACAAGGTTAACGGCCGCAGGATCTTTTTCACCCAAATGGAACAAAAAGTGATACCAATAGACAGCCAGATAACTCCCAGCTACGGCAATCGCCACCAGTTTTAAAGACGGTGTCGGCGCTAGATTATTTGCGTATCTGAATAAAAACTCCGAGAGCAATAGACCCGACAGAAGAACAAAACCCCTTATGGCAAGCCCATGAGGCTCAAGCTTAATGTTAAATATGGCCCCCGTTATACCGGCCACAAGTGCCGCCACTGTAATTTTTAAAATCTTAAAAGGCCAAAACAAGAACAGCGTGAGGTTTCTAACGCCGTTATAAAGAGCAAACGACGGGCCTTTCATATTTAACAAATACCACCCGCCAGGCACTAACAGGAAATACGCAAAAGCCCCCTTTGCCACCAAAGGCGTTGCTAAAATCCCTGTAACCTTTTTGGCAACACTTCCGCCCTCAATCAGCGTCGGGATGATTTCGCGCAAATATCCCCAGCCCGCAAACGTAATAAAAAACCCACTGGCTAAAATGATTCCCGAACGGATCCACTTGCGCTCCTCTTTTTCATAAAATGAGGCATAGCTTAAGTAAGCAAAGATCATGGAAAAAACCATCACCGGCAGGAATGTTAAAAGCACAACTCCACCAAGCAGCATAAAAATCAATTGCGGCAAAGTGTCTTCTTGTGGATTCGGTTTGCTATTACTTTGTGACATCGAGGTCCCCTTTGCCTTTCCCGAAAAGTTCGTCTCTGGACTGCACCACGAACTTATTTGGAATGAGGTCGGTCATTTTTTTGATTTTGTTTTTTAGGTTTTCCGTTGAAGCAATGAACAAACACGCCTCAAAAACTGGATCCTTCTCGGTCATAAGCGCGTTAAGGCGGAACACCTTTTCTCGCAGTTGATTTTCAGATTTTGGTTTATTCTCATACTCAAAGGCGCATACTTTGCCGTGCTTAGAAGTAAAAATGGCGTCCGGCATGAAGTCCCTTTGCAGCCTTCCGGTGGCAGCCTCGGCCTGAGATTTTAGCAACTTTTCTGATCTCCAGTTGGACGCTCGGCCTTGTTTTTCAAGTTCCAAGCGGGACTTTAAAACGCCAAGATCATGCTCAAAAGTGACCACACTGAGCTTTGAAACTGGGTTTGGTAAGGAAAGGCCTAGAGAGACTTGGTCTCTCGGGCTAGACAACTTGGTCAGCTCTCGGTGACCTTTTGGCGTGGTCAGATAGAACTTTTTGGCCGTCCCGGAAAGCAAATTTACTGAACGCAAAAACCCAACAGCCTCTAACTTTTGGATCCTTTTTCTTGCCGCAAACATATCCTGACTTTTTGCATCAAAGAACTTTTGATTTAAACTTTCAACATCCGCAAACTTCATTTCCAAACAAAACCTTAAGATCTCTAAATCCCTTTTTTGAACCCAGATCCCTTCATCCCTTTTAACAACTTCTATCATTTCAAATTCCCCAATCCTGATCTCAAGTACCCTACTAGTACCCGGCCCCCACACCCAACTCATCACTCAATTAATCTACTTAACCACCCTGAGCTAAGCCGCCCGCTTTTACTCCTGAGCACCCGCACGTTGTGTGTGGGTGCTCAGGAGTAAAAGCGGGCGGC